>NZ_JADBQZ010000006.1:0-216091 GCF_014896175.1 Enterobacter cloacae complex sp. I3 | reverse complement strand
ATCAGCACCAACGCAAAAGCATATTTACCAAAACCACTAATACCAAGAGTTGTTATAAGATGCCCCAATACAATAATTGGCGCTATATATGCAACACCTTGAGTACAGAGTAGATAGCCTGCATTATAAATTACATTTTTATGTTCTTTATTTATCAACCAAAAACCCCTTAAACAGCTTTACTCATCTAAGCAAAAGTGGTTGCTTAGAATCTTTATCTGATAAAATGGGTTTACCCGATAGTGGCCAATTAATTCCTATATCTGGATCATTCCAGGCCAATCCACGGTCACTATTTGGAGCGTAGTAATTCGTTGTCTTATATAAGAATTCAGCCTCATCACTAAGCACCATAAACCCATGAGCAAATCCTTCAGGAATCCATAACTGCCGTTTATTTTCGGCCGAAAGGTTTACACCAACCCATTTTCCAAAGGTCTCAGAATCTTTGCGAATATCAACTGCAACATCATATACCTCGCCAACAACACAACGAACTAACTTTGCCTGAGCAAAAGGAGGTAATTGATAATGCAGCCCACGTAGCACACCTTTACTTGACTTTGAGTGATTATCTTGAACAAATTCAACCTTACGTCCTACTGCCTTATCAAACATCTGCTGATTAAAGCTTTCCATGAAAAAACCACGTTCATCACCGAAAACTGTCGGTTCAAAAATTAATACATCTGGTATATCTGTCTTGATTACATTCATTGTCAGTAACCTTTAATCATTTTAATTAAATACTGTCCGTACGCATTTTTTGATAATGGGATCGCTAGCTTTTTAACTTGTTCTGCGTTGATAAATCCCTTTCTAAATGCTATTTCTTCCGGGCAGGAAACTTTTAAACCCTGGCGCTCTTCAATTGTCGCAATAAAATTACTTGCTTCTATCAGACTCTGATGAGTCCCCGTATCCAGCCACGCGTACCCACGCCCCATCATCGCAACAGACAGACGCCCCTGCTCAAGATAAATACGGTTAATATCTGTAATTTCTAACTCACCACGCGCAGACGGCTTCAGATTTTTTGCCATTTCAACCACGCCATTATCATAGAAATACAGACCTGTAACGGCGTAATTACTCTTCGGTTCTAACGGTTTTTCTTCCAGACTGATTGCGGTGCCGTTCTTATCAAACTCCACCACACCATAGCGCTCAGGATCATTAACATGATAGGCAAATACTGTAGCACCATCATCTTTATTTACTGCGGCTTCAAGTTGCTTCGGCAGGTCATGTCCGTAGAAAATATTGTCACCCAACACCAGAGCGCAGCTGTCATCGCCGATAAACTCTTCACCGATGATAAATGCCTGCGCAAGGCCATCTGGGCTTGGCTGTACTTTATATTGCAGATTCAGTCCCCACTGGCTGCCATCACCCAGCAATTGTTCAAAACGTGGCGTGTCTTGTGGAGTGCTGATAATAAGAATATCTTTTATCCCTGCCAGCATAAGTGTTGACAGCGGGTAGTAAATCATTGGTTTGTCATAAATTGGCAGTAGCTGTTTACTCACCGCCATGGTCACCGGGTACAAACGAGTGCCAGATCCACCGGCAAGAATAATACCTTTACGCGTAGCCATCATTTTTTCTCTATAAATACCAAATGCCCATATAAAGGCATTTATCTTCTTAAATTGATTGAGTCGTAAAAAGCTCAGCGAGCATCCGTTTTACGCCAATATCCCAGGAAGGGAGTACAAGACCAAAATTCGACTGAAACTTCTCTGTGTTCAAGCGTGAATTCTGTGGTCGACGTGCAGGAGTTGGGTAAGCCGATGTTGGAACAGCATTAAGTTTTTCAATGGCCAACTCGACACCTGCTTTTCTGGCCTCTTCAAACACCAGTGCCGCATAGTCATACCAGGTTGTCGTATTCGACGCGACCAGATGGTAGAGACCAGCAACTTCAGGCTTTATTATTGCGACGCGAATAGCATGCGCTGTGCAGTCTGCTAACAACTCAGCGCCCGTCGGGGCACCAACTTGATCGTTGATTACGGAGAGTTCCTGACGCTCTTTTGCGAGCCGCAGCATCGTTTTAGCGAAATTGTTGCCCTTCCCCGCATATACCCAACTGGTACGGAAAATAAGATGTTTAGGGCAGTGCGCCTGCAATGCCCTTTCACCTTCGAGCTTTGTCTCACCGTACACATTCAGCGGAGCAGTCAAATCTGTTTCATGCCATGGCTTTTCACCGTCACCGGGGAATACATAATCGGTAGAGTAGTGAACAACCCATGCGTCTATTTTAGCGGCTTCTTTAGCTATCGCTTCAACGCTAGTTGCGTTGAGGAGTCTGGCAAAATCCGGTTCGGACTCAGCCTTATCAACGGCCGTATGCGCTGCAGCATTAACCACAACGTCAGGTTTAATTGTACGAACAGTTTCCGCGATTCCTTCAGGATTGCTAAAGTCTCCGCAATATTCTTTAGAATGCACATCGACCGCTATCAAGTTACCTAGTGGAGCAAGCGCACGCTGGAGTTCCCACCCCACCTGCCCTGTTTTACCGAACAGAAGAATATTCATTATTAACGTTCTCCGTAGTTCTGTTCGATCCAACTTTTATAAGCACCGCTTTTCACGTTGTTAACCCAATCTTGATTGCTTAAGTACCACTCAACTGTCTTACGAATGCCACTTTCAAAGGTCTCCTGAGGCTTCCACCCTAACTCAGTAGCAATTTTATGTGCATCAATGGCATAGCGGCGGTCATGGCCCGGACGGTCAGCAACATAGGTAATCTGATCGCGATACGCCCCCTCTTTAGGCACAATCTCGTCCAGCAGATCGCAAATCGTATGCACCACATCCAGGTTTTGCTTTTCGTTATGTCCACCAATGTTGTATGTCTCCCCCGGTTTCCCTTGGGTGACCACGGTATAGAGTGCACGCGCATGGTCTTCAACATAGAGCCAGTCGCGGATTTGATCGCCCTTGCCGTAAATAGGCAGCGCTTTGCCGTCCAATGCATTCAGGATAACCAGCGGAATCAGTTTTTCCGGGAAATGGTAAGGGCCATAGTTATTTGAACAGTTGGTGACGATGGTCGGGAAACCGTAGGTACGCATCCAGGCACGAACGAGATGATCGCTGGAGGCTTTTGACGCTGAATACGGACTGCTGGGCGCATACGCGGTAGTTTCAGTAAAGAGTGGCAGCTCAGTTGATGCAGGATGCTCATCAGGATGCGGCAAATCTCCATACACTTCGTCGGTAGAGATGTGATGGAAACGAAACGCTTTCTTCGCCTGCTCATCAAGCGTGGACCAGTACGCACGGGCGGCTTCCAGAAGCACATAAGTGCCGACGATATTGGTTTCGATAAACGCTGCCGGGCCCGTAATAGAACGGTCAACGTGGCTTTCAGCAGCCAGATGCATTACCGCATCAGGCTTATGATTTGCAAAGATCCGATCCATGGCGTCTTTGTCGCAAATATCGGCATGCTCAAAGGCATATCGGTTGCTATCACTAACTTCTGTTAGCGACTCCAGATTTCCGGCATAGGTGAGCTTATCTACATTGACGACATCGTCCTGTGTATTTTTAATAATATGTCGCACAACCGCTGAGCCGATAAAACCAGCCCCGCCCGTCACAAGAATTTTCACGTTATCTGTTCCGTCTAGTGTATATGTCTGGATACTGGGGTTCTGAAACCTGAGTGTTTAATAACGGTTTCAGAAATTGAGCACGCTACCGCCCCTGGCTTAACAGCTACCAGTGCACTGAGCGATGTTTGATTAATGATTTTGCTTGTCTGGTTACAGACAAAAACAGGCGTTAATTGTCGTCCTAAACGACCAGAGAAACAAGCACAAATCGCTACAAAGCTGCTGAGATTTGAATCAGATAACCCTATGTAATCATTAAAATTAATAACAAAAAACGGCAGTTATCATTTTGGTTATGTCTAAACACCAAAAATGATAACTGCCGTTTGTTCTGGACGCGGAAGGAATATCAGTCGTTAGCCAACAGCTTCTCAATCCGGCTTCTGAACTTCGCCCCTTCCTTCAGGTTGCGCAGCCCATAGTTCACAAACGCCTGCATGTATCCCAGCTTCTTACCGCAGTCGTAGCTGTCACCTGTCATCAGCATCGCGTCAACGGACTGTTTTTTCGCCAGTGCTGCAATTGCATCGGTCAACTGGATACGATCCCAGGCGCCTGGCTCAGTTTTTTCCAGCTCCGCCCAGATATCGGCATTCAGAACATAACGGCCAACCGCCATCAGATCCGAATCCAGCGTCTGCGGCTGATCGGGTTTTTCGATGAACTCAACGATGCGGCTCACCTGCCCTTCCGTCTCCAGCGCTTCTTTTGTCTGGATAACGGAGTACTCGGAAAGATCGCCCTTCATGCGTTTCGCCAGCACCTGACTACGGCCCGTTTCATTGAAACGCGCCACCATTGCCGCCAGGTTGTAACGCAGCGGATCGGCTGAAGCGGTATCGATGATGATGTCCGGAAGAACAACGATGAATGGGTTATCACCCACTACCGGACGGGCACACAAAATCGAGTGACCCAGACCCAGCGGCTGTGCCTGACGCACGTTCATAATGGTTACGCCTGGCGGACAGATAGACTGCACTTCTGCCAGCAGCTGGCGTTTGACGCGCTGCTCAAGCAGCGCTTCGAGTTCGTAAGAGGTGTCGAAGTGGTTCTCAACCGCATTCTTGGACGAATGGGTAACCAGGACGATTTCTTTGATCCCTGCAGCAACAATCTCGTCGACGATATATTGAATCATCGGTTTGTCGACAATCGGCAGCATCTCTTTAGGGATGGCTTTAGTGGCTGGCAGCATATGCATGCCCAGGCCTGCTACCGGAATGACTGCTTTCAAATTAATCATTATTTCTTCCACCTTAAAATGGTTGACGAATTATAGCTCTTAAACATGTTTTCGCCAGCATGATTTGCCGTAATCCTCTGACAATGTTACGCCTTAGCCCCACAAATTTCTGTAGTTGTAATCTGAATAGATCACACTTCTGTGCCAGGAATAGTCTCAAAAAAGAAAGTTGTCGATTATCTGTGCGGAAGCGCAAAATTCAGCCTTTCCACATTCACTACCTGCTGATCCACCCGGTCAATATCCACCGAACTCTGCCCCTTCTCATTCACCGCTTTAATGTTCGCCAGCGACAGCAAGGTTTCGTCTTTAGCCATAAATTTACCCCGCACATCTTTACGCAGGTCGAAGTTGATCTTCAGCGCGGGGCCAATAGCTGCCTCCTGCATCACGTTGATATTACGTAAGAAAAGATGCTGCGGCTTATTGTGCAGCTCAAGCGTCGCCCGCTTCATCTCCACGTTGGTGATCGCTACAAAGGAGGTCGCATTACCGGATGAAATTTGAATTCCGCGCAGCTTATACGCTAGCTGGCGATTATCGAGGTGAATATTGTTGAGCTTGAAGTTCTGGGGTATGGACAAATAATCACCTTTAATTACCCCATAGCCGATTAACATTCCGGCACTATTGACCATGTCGACATTATCAATAATGAAATTATCACAGCCATAAATGGCGACCGTTGCGTTGTCTATACCCGCCTTTTTACTGAAATCGGGGGTAATATTTTTGGCCTTTATATTGCGGATAACAAAGTGTTTCCCGTTCTCAACGTGCACCAGCTGGCGACAGTTGCTGCCGGTGATATTTGCCACCACGAAGTTCTTCACGGTTTGCTTTTCCGGGTAGTCGTTATCGTAGGTGCTGCCGGCGAGGCCGATGCCGATGCCCCAGTTGATCTTGCCGTTAGTGCAGTTGATGTTATCGATCACATGATCGGAGATGAGGATATTGCGGTCATTGATGGCAACGTTCCACTCGATCGCATCGCCCTGCAGATGACTGAATTTGCTGTTGGTGATCCGGGCGCCATCAACCTGATTGTGAAAGCCCTGGCGCAGGATGGCGTAGTTAGCCTGGCTCACGCTGATGTTATCAATCACCAGATTGCGCATCACGCGAGGTTTCTTGCCGCCAATGTAAATCTGCGTCACCGGCCCAAATCCGCTCATTGCCAGCCCTTTGATCGCGCAGTCCGAGCCGCGAATGTCGAGCGTGATGTTCTCCGTGCGCCCGCTGCCTTCACCGATCACTTTGCAGCCTTCCTGCAGCACAAAACGCCCACGTCCGTTGCCGGTCAACGCTCCGCGGATCAGCAGCGTTTTACCGTCGGGAATGAAAATGCCCGTATTGATGTTTTCGCAGGTAAGTCCGGCCGGGACAACGACGGTGTCACCGTCCTTAAACGCCTGCTTAAAAGCGGCGATCCAGTCGTTGTTATTGTACTGATTAATGGAGACCGTCTTTCCGCTTGCCGCCCGCGCCATGCGGGACGACAGCAGCGGCGAGGCCGCCAGGACAGACAGAGAAGAGACAAAGGTGCGTCGGGTAATCTTTTTCAGCATACAACCTCGGCGTTACAGCGTTTGCAGCAGGCTCGCTAACTGGCGATTGATTACCTGCTGGTTAAAATCGGTTTCAACTTTTTGTCGGGCATTCTGGAGCACAGGCTCCAGCGCCTGCTGGTCGATGTCGCTGAAGGCAGCCAATCGATCCGCAAGAGCCATCGCGTTATTCTCCGGCACCAGCCAGCCGGAATGATCAGATTTGATCAGCTCCGGGATCCCGCTGTGCAGCGTCGATACCACCGGGATCCCAACGGCCATCGCCTCCATCAGCGCCACCGGAATGCCTTCCATATCGCCATCGGCGCCCGTTACAGAAGGCAGCAGGAACACGTCCGCCTCATCGAGCATGGCTTTAACCTCATGGCTCGGCTTGAAGCCCGGCATCTCCACGACATCGTCCAGCTGATACTGTTCGATAAGCGTGCGCAGACGACGTTCCCACGGGCCAATGCCGAGAATGCGATAGTGGAACGCCACCCCCCGCGCTTTCAGCTGTCGGCAGGCTTCGATGGCCACGTGCAGACCTTTCTTCTCGGTCAGACGGGCTACGGAGATGATCTGCAGCGGTTTTCCCGGCACCTTAACCGGGCGGCGAGTGAAGCGCGTTAAATCAACGCCCATACGCGACACGGCAATTTTCTCCCCCGGACAGCCCATGCTTTTCAGTCGTCCGGCCCACAGGTCGCTGATGGGCAGCATCATGTCGCCGCGGCGGAAAAGATCCTGATACTCCGGCGTGTAGTGGTTCAGCACCTCGCGGCTGGAAATGTCGATACCGTGGAAGATGGTCGCAATTTTGCCGTCAATTACGCCAAGCTCACGCAGTTTCGCGGCGGTGACCCCCGCCGGGCCAAAGTGGGCGATAAACACGTCGGCACGATACGGCTGCGCCGTTTGCCCGCAGATGGCCGACAGAATTAAATTGCGAGATTCCGATCCATAGCGGGAAACGTTCAGCGCGCGCCACGTCGACGCGCGGTGGATCCCGCGTAACGTCTGGCTGGCCCGGTAGCGCAGCTTGCTCAGCTTCCCGGCCGGTTCGTCCTGCAGCCAGCGGGTCTTCGCCTCCAGCCCATACTGGGCATACGCCGCATGGGTATTTTTGGTGTCGCCCTTTTGCAGGGCGACGATCTCCACGTCATATCCCATATCGATAAACGCGGTAATTTGGTTCAGTACAAAGGTCTCAGACGACAGCGGAAATTTCAGTAAGAAGAAACCAACCTTCATTTCCCCTCCCGCACGCGTTCAAGCACCGATTTCACCATTCCAATGCCCTTCTCGCGCTCGGCTTTCACCGCCACCGCCAGGCGTTCATTGATCGCGGGCAGTTGACCCAGGGTGTCCCCCACCATTGCACCGAGCGATCCGTCCAGCAGATGACGAATATCCACGGCCATTTCCGGCATGCCAAGCTGCTGCATAATCCCGGCGGACTTGTGCTCATAGTTAATGGCGATGGCCGGCGTGCCAAAGTTCATGGAGATAATTGCCGAGTGCAGACGGGTACCCACGGTCAGGTCGCAGGCTGCAAGCAGTTTGCCCATCTCCAGGTCGTTCAGCTCGTCCATCACCACGTGGTAGCGGGACGGGTCGTTCACCAGGTTGCGCAGGTTCAGCGCCACCATGCGGTCATCTTTGTTGTAGCTGTCGATGCCGGTACAGGTTGAGAGCGCCAGCACCTGATAACCGCTGTCCAGCACGCGATTCACCACGTCGGCGAACGCTTTCTCATAGGCTGCCTGGGTGGTGCCAAGACGCTTATCGAACGGGGCGAGTTCACGCAGGGTAATCGCAACGGTTTTCTGTTTCGCCGTCACGTCGAGCCAGTGCTGCACCGCGTAGCTCGGCTGGAAGTTATCGTCCTGGTGATCCACCAGCCAGGCGGTATCCACGCCGTGTTCTACTTTAGAGGTGTCAATTTCGCTACGCTTCATCATGTCGAGGCTGACCGATTCGCGCAGGATCAGCGCGTCGCAGTGGCCAAACACATAATTTGCGAGCTGGTTAAACTGCGGATCCTGGAACGGCCCGACGCTGTGGCCGATCATAAACAGCGGCTTTTTCGCCATGAAGGTGCACAGCGCATGCTCAAACTGCGGCACGCCGTAGAGATCGACGAAGAACGAGCCGCCGACCTGAATAATGGCGTCATAGCCGGAAAGCAGACGCACGAAGTCCGTAAAGCCCTGCGCGATCGCGATGTTGCGCAGCCTGCCGGTGTCGGTGACGCGGGAAAGCAGCACCTGATGCTGGTAGCGACGGCGCAGCACTTTCTTCACGCGCCCCATCACGCCCGCGGCGTTGTTGTGCTGTTTCATCTGGCTGTAAAGCGGGTCGCCCATCACCGGGCGGTTCAGTAACCAGGATGAGCTGACCGGATAACGGCTCATCACGTCCACTTCAGTCTCAGGCTTAAGGGTGTTAATTGCATCCAGTAAACCGCGCAGGATGGCGCTGTCGCCACGGTTGCCGCAGGTATGGTTGCCAAGAATTAATAATTTCATAATGGCCTCTTAAAGAACTAGCCTGCGCGAAGCAGCGTTTTCATTTTTTCGTTACGGCAAAACTGGCGCTTCATCTCTACCACCAGCGCGTTGCGCGACAGCACAATCATCACGCCAAAGGCCAGCGCGCCCGCGGCAACCTGCACCGCCAGCAGCGCGGCGAGCGGCAGATGCCCGCTGAGGATAATGCCCAGACCGTAGCTCACCGCCAGGGTCGGCAATGAGAGATAGAACGGCAGCCACAGGCTCAGGATGTACTGACGGTAGCTGGAGCCCAGCACCGGTTTGATCATGATGAAGTAGCTCAGAACGGTATTGACGATCTGCACCAGCAGGAAGCCCAGCGTGACGCCGATGGCGCCCGCCATATGCCCGCCGACGATAATCGCCGGAATAAACAGGAAAGTTTTGAACACGTTGAACTTAAAGCTGATATCCACGCGCGCCTTCGCCATCAGCAGAGAACCAATCGGATTGCCCACGGAGCGCAGCAGCCCCACCACGCACAGCAGCTGCAGGATCGGGATAATGCCGTTCCACTTCTCGCCAAACACCAGCGGCACGAAGTTGCTGGAAACCACCATCAGCCCCAGCAGCACCGGGAAGTTGATAATCCCCACCACGGAAAGCAGCTTGTAGAAGTTGACGCGCAGCTTCTCGGTGTCGTCCTGAATCTTGGCGAACGCCGGGAACAGCACGCGGGTGATAATGGGGTTCAGCTTCATAGGAGGAACAACCGCAACGTTATAGGCCAGGTTGTAGCCCCCCGCCACGCTCGCGCCCAGGATGCGCGCCAGCACCAGCGTCGAGAGGTTGGTATTCACATAGTTAATAATGCTGTCCGCCGTCAGCCACGCGCCAAAGCGCAGGTTGGACGAGACGGACGCGAGAGAGAAGTGCAGCCCCGGACGATAAATCTTGCGGCCAAAGTAGCCGAACAGCAGCGTACGCACGGCAGAGTTAACCAGGTAACCGAGGATGGCGGTCATCGCCAGCGGCCAGAAATGGGCGCTCACCACGGTAAAGGTAAAGCCCGCCAGCACCGCGCTGGTCTCGATCATGCCGATCTTGTTGAACTCCAGCTCTTTCTGCATCAGCGCGCGGAACTGCTGCCCGTGCGGGATCACCACAAAGGCAAACGACAGCGTGCGCATCAGCGGGGCGAGATCCGGGTTGTGCAGCACGCTGGCAATCACGTCGCTCAGCAGGAACACCAGCACAAACACGAAAATGCCCAGCCCGACGTTCAGCCAGTAGAGCGTGGTCAGCTCGAGATGGCTGATCTCTTTGCGCTGGATAATCGAGTTGGCGATACCAAAGTCAGACAGCGTGTCGGCCAGCGCGATAATCACCAGCGAGACGGTCAGCAGGCCGAACTGGTGGTTATCGATAATGCGCGCCAGCACCGTCATCTGCACCAGGCCGAGGCCAATGATGACGATGGTCGCCATCGCTGACCACTTGGCGCCGCTGATGGTTTTTTCACGTAAGCTCATCTTAGTACGCCGCTTTGTTCACGAAGCCTTTGAAGATGGTCAGAAAAACAATCTTGATATCGAACCAGAGGCTCCACTCGCGGATGTACTCCAGATCGAACTCGATGCGTTTTTCCATTTTTTCCAGCGTGTCGGTCTCGCCGCGCCAGCCGTTGATCTGCGCCCAGCCGGTAATTCCCGGTTTCACCTTATGGCGCAGCATGTAGCCTTCAATCAGCGAACGGTACTGCTCGTTATGCGCCACCGCGTGCGGACGCGGGCCAACAATCGACATGCCGCCGGTAAAGACGTTGATGAACTGCGGCAGCTCGTCAAGCGAAGTGCGGCGCAGGAAGTTCCCCACGCGGGTGACGCGCGGATCGTTCTGCGTCGCCTGGGTCACCACCTTGTCGTTCTCCATCACCTTCATGGAGCGGAATTTCCACACCATGATTGGTTTACCGTCCATGCCGTAGCGGGTCTGACGGAAGATAACCGGGCCGGGAGAGCTCAGCTTCACCGCCAGGGCGATGCAGCACAGCACCGGGGAAATAAGCAGTAAGATCAGGGAAGAGAGTACGATATCTTCCACGCGCTTGAGCACGCGGTTAATACCCGACAGCGGCGTGTCGTACAGCGGTACCACCGGTACGCCGTTCACCTCTTCAATGCGGGAATGCAGAATGTTGAAGGTAAACACGTCCGGGATCAGGATCACCGAACAGGTGGTGTCCGCCAGCTCGCGCATCAGCTGCTTGATGCGGGTTTCGTCTTTCATCTGCATGGCGATATAGACGTTATGAATTTTTCCGGCCTTCGCGTCTTCAATCAGCTGCGCGTAATTGCCCGCCCAGTCCGCAGGCACGCCGCCCGGCTTCGCGTCGTGGTAAATCCCCACCACTTCAAACCCTAACCACGGCTCTTTGCGGAAGCTGTCGAGCAGCACTCTCCCGACCGGTAAATCACCCGCCACGGCGACGAAACGACGGTTATAGCCGCGGTTACGCAGCCAGCCCGCGCCAAAGCGGATCAGGGAACGGCACACGACCATGCCGACGCTGGTTAACAGGTACCAGCAGAGATAGGTCACGAAGCGGTTGTCAAAATCATGGCTGAACGCCACCAGACCGGCGCTGAAGATCAGGCTCAGGGTCCAGTTCTGCAGCAGCAGCATCAGTTCGGTGGTCATTTTCACGCCGCGCCACGAGCGGTAGAAATCGGTCATCCCGCCGATCATCTGAAACACAACCAGCGCAATCAGGGCCATCAGAAGATGCATATATAAGAACGGCAGCCCGCTGATCCGACACACCGCCCACAATCCACCGACCATGATGGTGATATCAGAAAAACGCTGCACCATAGAGATTAACGATGCATTCGTTCTCGCTCGTTCGCGTTTTTTTAGATTCGTCATCGTTGTTCCTGTATTCGGTTCCCCCTCCCGCCGGGAGGGGCAATTGTTACTGATTCAACAGCGCCAGAATGTCCTTCGTTCGGGCTTCCATCAGCGCCGTATCAGCGCGGGATTCCACGTTCAGGCGCACCACCGGCTCGGTGTTGGACGAACGCAGGTTAAAGCGCCACTGCGGGAACGCCATGCTGATGCCGTCCGTACGGTCAATCTCCAGCGCGTGAATGGCAAAGTGCTGTTCTACGCGGGCAATCGCCTCGGCCGGCTGCGCCAGCTTGCTGTTGATCTCCCCGCTCGCCGGGAAGGCCGCCATGCGGTCGCGCACCAGCTCGCCCAGGCTCTGCCCCTTCAGGCACAGCAGCTCGGTCACCAGCAGCCACGGGATCATCCCGCTGTCGCAGTAGGCAAAATCACGGAAATAGTGGTGGGCGCTCATCTCGCCGCCGTAGATGGCGTCTTCTTCGCGCATGCGCTCTTTGATGAAGGCATGGCCGGTTTTAGACATCACCGGCTCGCCGCCCGCGGCCTTCACCACGTCGACGGTGTTCCAGGAAAGACGCGGATCGTGAATGATCTTCGCGCCCGGGTTTTTCTCCAGGAACGCTTCCGCCAGCAGGCCAACGATGTAGTAGCCTTCGATAAACTGCCCTTTCTCGTCGAACAGGAAGCAGCGGTCGAAGTCGCCGTCGAAGGCGATGCCCATATCGGCACCGTGCTCAATCACCGCGTTACGGGTGTCGTCGCGGCACTCCGGCAGCAGCGGGTTAGGAATACCGCTCGGGAAGTTACCGTCCGGCGTGTTGTGTACCTTGACGAAGGTCACCGGCACGTTCAGCGCCTTAAAGCGGGCTTCCAGCGCATCGACAACCGGGCCTGCCGCGCCGTTACCGGAGTTGATGACCAGCTTCAGCGGCTTGAGGTTCGCCACGTTGATGTAGCCCAGCAGGTGGTCGATGTACTCTTTCTGCAGGTTAATCTGCTTGTAGCTGCCGCGCTTCGCGTCGTTCACCGGCGGGAAGTCGTTGGCTTCCGCAAGGCGCTGCACGTCGCGCAGGCCGGTGTCGCCGCTAATCGGGCGGGCGCCCTTGCGCACCAGCTTCATGCCGTTGTAGTCCATGGGGTTGTGGCTGGCCGTCACTTCGATACCGCCGTCCACGCCGAGGTGGAAGGTGGCAAAATAGATCTCTTCGGTACCGGACAGGCCGATGTCCAGCACGTCCACGCCCGCGTCCTGCAGCCCTTTTGCCAGCGCCAGCTTCAGGGATTCGCTGGTCAGACGCACATCGCCGCCCAGCACGATGGTCTTAGGTTTTAAATATTCGCCGTACGCGCGACCGATGCGCCACGCGATGTCTTCATTCAGCTCTTCGCCCAGCTTGCCGCGAATATCGTAGGCTTTAAAACAGGTTAATTTTTCCATGATGACCCCTTTTTCAGGCAACAGTTGGCCCTGACCACTTAATGGCCAAATTTATTTTTGTCATTCGTAGGCCCGGCAGGCGCAGCGCCGCCGGGCATGATGCGGCGTGCTACACGCGCCCGTAGCGATCCTGGAAGCGCACAATATCGTCCTCTTCCAGATACGAGCCGGAGCGCACCTCAATTAAGTCGAGAGGAATTTTCCCCGGGTTTTCCAGACAGTGCGTGGCGCCCAGCGGAATATAAATGGACTCGTTTTCACCCAGCAGCTTCACTTCGCCGTCGATGGTCACTTTGGCCGTACCCGCCACCACCACCCAGTGTTCAGCGCGGTGATGGTGCATCTGCACCGACAGCCCCTCGCCCGGCTTCACGGTGATGCGCTTCACCTGATAGCGGTCGCCCGCGTCGATGGAGTCATATTTGCCCCACGGACGGTACACTTCACGGTGAATGTGGTGTTCGTGACGGCCATCGGCCTTGATCTTCTCAACCACTTTTTTAACGTCCTGCACGGCGTTACGGTCGGCAATCAGCACCGCGTCTTTGGTCTGGACAACCACCAGATCCTTCACCCCGACGGTGGTGACGAGGCCAGACTCGGCGTAAACGTAGCTGTTTTCGGTTTTGTGGCTAATCACATCGCCGTGATGGACGTTACCCTCCGGGGTATGGGCGCTGATCTCCCACAGGGAGGACCAGGAGCCCACATCGCTCCAGCCTGCATCCATCGGTACCACCACCGCGTCAGCCGTGCGTTCCATCACGGCGTAGTCGATAGACTCTTCCGGGCAGGCGAGGAACGCCTCTTCATCCACGCGGATAAAGTCGAGATCCGGGTCCACCACCGCCATCGCTTTTTCGCAGGCGTTCAGAATATCCGGGCGGTATTTGCGCAGCTCTTCGAGATAGCGTCCGGCGCGGAACAGGAACATCCCGCTGTTCCAGTAATATTCACCGCTGGCGACATAGGCCTGCGCGGTTTCGAGATTCGGTTTTTCGACAAACTGCGCCACGTCAAACGCCACGCTGTCGCCCTCACCCGGCGTTACGCTGCCGCGACGGATGTAACCGTAGCCGGTTTCCGGCAGATCCGGCACGATGCCGAAGGTCACCAGCTTGCCGCTCTCGGCGTAAGGGATCGCGGCACGCACCGCGTCGCGGAATGCGTCTTCCTGCTGGATAACGTGATCTGCCGCCAGGACCAGCATCAGCGGGTCACAGTCAGGGCTGCTGCGTTTTGCCGCCAGCGCCGCCAGGGCGATCGCGGGCGCGGTATTACGTCCGGCAGGCTCCAGGATGATGTTTTCCGTGAGCTTGTTCAGCTGACGCAGCTGCTCGGCAACGATAAAGCGGTGCTGTTCGTTACAAATCACCACCGGGCTTTCACACTCCACGCCGTGCAGACGGTTTACCGTCGTCTGCAGCATGGTGAGATCCCCTTTCAGGCAGAGGAACTGTTTTGGATAGAGCACGCGGGACAGCGGCCACAACCGGCTACCAGAGCCACCAGCCATCACAACCGGATACAAAGTGGTTTGACTCATGATTTATCCCCGTATATCTGCAATAAATTGGCTCAGCACGTTCTCTTTCTCGAGCGTGCGTTCGGCATATTCACGTGCCACCGTGTTCACTTTTGGCATGGCGAGTGCCTGTTCAATGCCGGTGACCAGCGCCGGGACCGATTCCGGCTCCACGCACACGGCAATCCCCGGATAGCTGTCACACAGCTGGCCTAATTCAGTTTCGGCTTCGGCCGTAATCACCGCGTTACCGCCCACTGCCAGAATGTTGGTCAGCTTGGACGGCAGCACCGCATCCGCCGCGCCGCGTTTTTGCACGACCAGATGGCAATCCGCCATTTTCAGCAGCGCGGGCAGCGCATCGTACGATTGCAGCGGGAAAAACTTCACGTTGGTCAGGCCGCGTTCACTGGCCATCTTTTCCAGCCGCGCTTTTCCCCCGCCCTGTCCGACAATCACAAACGTCCACGGCTGTTCGATCAGCAGCTGGGCCGCTTCAATAACGCTCTCCAGCCCCTGCTTTTCGCCGATGTTGCCTGAGTAAAGAATGATTTTTTGGTCTTCAGGCAAACCGAGCCGGGCGCGCAGCGCCTGAGCCTCTTGCTCCGTCACGTTGCGAAAACGCGCCACTTCGGACCAGTTCGGGAAGAAGATCACCTTCTCCGCCGGGACGCCCTTCTCTTGCGCTTTGTTCATCATCGAGCGCGAGATCGTTGAGACGTAATCCACGTTATGCAGGCCGCTGCGCTCAAAGGCGCTGGCGAGCTTCGCCACCTTGCCGCTCTTGCCTTTCCCGGCCATACCCAGACCGAGCATGGCGTCCACTTCATAATCCTGAATGTGCAGCAGGGTGCGCGCGCCGGAGAGTTTTCCCAGCAGGCGCATGCCCGGCGTGCAGAACAGCGTCGGCACCACGCCGATAATGCGATCCGGCTTCCAGCGACGCTGCGCCATCAGCGGGAAGAAACTGCTGAGGGCAAAGCTGCCCAGATGAATTAAACGTTTCAGCGTCGAGGGCTGTTTCGGCACGTAGAGCGGGCAGCGCCAGACGGTCGCGGCCCCCTCTTCGCGGCGATAGCGCCAGCTGGAATAGCGTTCGCCTACCTTCCACTCCGGGTAGTACGGCGGGGCAGTAATCACCCGCACGTCATGTCCCTGGCTCGCCATCCACTCCACCATCTCGCCGGTGTATTTCCCGATACCGGTTAATTCCGGCGAGTAGTTAATTCCGTAGACGAGGATTTTCATAGTCCTGGCACCTCGGCCTGACGTTCCGCGAGGAAGTACGCCCGACTGTTGTCATGGACGTTGTCGCTTGCCAGCAGCGCCTCTGGCGTTAGCCAGCGGTAATCGTCATGCTGAGAATCAGGCAGACGCAGGTCTGCCTCACTCACCTTCAGGCGGAACCCCAGCACGATGTAGTGCGTGGAGAACCCGGTACCCGAAAAGTTATCGTCATAGAAGTGCTGCCAGACCCCGTAAAACTGGCCCGCTGCCATCGGCAGCTGCAGGCCCAGCTCCGCCAGAGTGAGACGCTCAAACGCATCAACCAGCGTCTCATCCTTCTGCACGCGCCCGCCGGGCACGAACCAGAAGCCCTGTGCAGGACGATTGGTTCGTTTCCCCAGCAAGAACTCGCCGCGTTCGTTCTCCACGATCAAATCAATCGAGATGAGCGGAGTGGAACGCACTACCGTGGCAAAATCTTCCTGACTTAAAAACATCATTACCCCCGGAAGCGGTGCTGGTTTTCCAGGAACCACTGGTAGGTGCTGGCCAGCCCCTGCTCCAGTGAGACCTCGTGATACCAGCCCAGCTGATGCAGACGGGTCACGTCCAGCAGCTTGCGCGGCGTGCCGTCCGGTTTGGTCGCGTCAAACACCACGCGGCCCTTGTAGCCCACCACCTGCGCGATGGTCTGCGCCAGCTCGCGAATGGTGCAGTCCACGCCGGTACCCACGTTAATGTGCGACAGCATCGGCTCGGTGTTTTCCTGCCACACCTCGCGATCCAGCTCCATCACGTGAATGCTGGCAGCCGCCATGTCGTCCACGTGCAGGAACTCGCGCATTGGTGTTCCGCTGCCCCACACCACCACGTCCGGGGCGTTTTCGGCAGTCGCCTCGTGGAAGCGACGCAGCAGCGCCGGGATCACGTGCGAGTTGCTCGGGTGGAAGTTGTCGTGCGGTCCGTACAGGTTAGTCGGCATCACCGAGCGATAGTCGCGGTTGTACTGACGGTTGTAGGACTCGCACAGCTTGATCCCGGCAATTTTTGCAATCGCATACGGCTCGTTAGTGGCTTCCAGCGTGCCCTGCAACAGTTCGCTCTCGGCAATCGGCTGCTTCGCCATCTTCGGGTAGATACAGGATGAACCGAGGAACAGCAGCTTGTTCACGTTGTGCAGATGCGCCGCGTGAATGATGTTGCTCTCAATCATCATGTTCTCGTAGATGAAATCCGCCGGATAGGTGTTGTTAGCGACAATACCGCCCACCTTCGCCGCCGCCAGATACACCTGGTCAATGCGTTCGTTCGCAAAGAAGTCCTGTACCGCACGGCTGTCGAGCAGGTTCAGCTCGTCACGGGTGCGGACAATCACTTCTACGTCACCGCGCTGTTCCAGCTGGCGGACAATCGCGGAACCCACCATTCCGCGATGACCGGCGACAAAAATACGTTGTTTTGTCATTCTCAGGACTCCAGCGCGATGGCAACCTCGTAGCCATGAGACTTGAGCAGGGAGTGTTTTTTCGCTGCTTCAAGATCTTTGGCCACCATCTCGGAAACCATCTCCTGCAGAGTGGTTTCCGGTTTCCAGCCCAGCTTCTCGTGCGCTTTGGTTGGGTCGCCCAGCAGGGTTTCCACTTCAGCAGGACGGAAGTAGCGCGGGTCAACCTGCACAATTACGTCGCCTGGCTTCACGCCCGGTGCGTCATGGCCGGTCACGGAAACCACGATGCCCTTCTCTTCCACGCCGGTGCCTTCGAAGCGCAGCTTGATGCCCAGCTGCGCGGCAGCCATTTCGACGAACTGACGTACGGAGTACTGCACGCCGGTGGCGATCACGAAGTCTTCTGGCTGTTCCTGCTGCAGCATCATCCACTGCATTTTCACGTAGTCTTTGGCATGGCCCCAGTCACGCAGGGAGTCCATGTTGCCGAGGTGCAGGCACGATTCCAGACCCTGCGCGATGTTGGCGATAGCGCGGGTGATTTTGCGGGTCACGAAGGTTTCGCCGCGACGTGGAGATTCGTGGTTGAACAGAATGCCGTTACAGGCGTACATACCGTAGGATTCACGGTAGTTCACGGTGATCCAGTAGGCGTACAGTTTTGCTACCGCATACGGAGAGCGCGGGTAGAAAGGCGTGGTCTCTTTCTGTGGAATTTCCTGCACCAGACCGTACAGCTCGGAGGTGGATGCCTGGTAGAAACGGGTTTTCTTCTCAAGGCCGAGGAAGCGGATCGCCTCCAGCAGACGCAGCGTACCCATGGCATCAACGTCAGCGGTGTATTCCGGGGATTCGAAGGAGACCGCAACGTGGCTCATCGCCCCCAGGTTGTAGACTTCATCCGGCTGCACTTCCTGCAGGATACGGGTCAGGTTGGAGGTATCGGTCAGGTCGCCGTAGTGCAGGTGGAATTTCGGGTTCGCCGCGTGAGGATCCTGATAGATATGATCCACACGTTCGGTGTTGAAAGAAGACGCACGACGCTTAATACCGTGTACTTCGTAACCCTTTTCCAGCAGTAACTCTGCCAGGTAAGAACCATCCTGCCCGGTAACGCCGGTGATGAGAGCGACTTTAGACATGTTTATATTCCTCTACTTATGAATTTAATCAGTTTCAACGCGTTCGCGTATCACCACTGCGGGGTTGCCACGGCAAACTTTATTTGCCGGTAGCGATTTAAAAACGCTGCTGCGGGCACCGACTACCGTGCCATCGCCAACAGAAATACCTGGTGCAACAAAAACATCCGTGGCCAGCCAGCACTTCTCACCGATCACAATAGGCGAAGCGGTAATATCAAAATGCGGGCTCATAAAGTCGTGGCTGCCGGTGCACAAATAACACTTCTGTGAAACCACCGAATTTGCGCCAATCGTAATCTCGCCCAGGGTATATAACACCGCGTCATCCCCTACCCAGGCGTAATCCCCGAGGGTTAATTTCCAGGGGTAGGTAATCTTTACCGAAGGTCGAATAACTACGTTTTTTCCGATTTTTGCGCCAAACAGGCGCAATAAAAAGGCTCGCCAGCGGTACAGTATTTGCGGCGACCAGGCAAATAAGGTTGCCTGAACCGCCCACCATAGCTGTACCTTAATACCGTTCCCGCCCCGAAAACCTTTCGGTACGGAGAAACCTTTTAAATCCTGCATTGCGTTTCCTTATATTCAGGCTTTGTTATATAAGGTTTTTGTTTTACCTGTCGTACGCAGGCGTAATAAATAAGACAATTCCGCCCAGAATCCCGGCACGCGTAATATTTGACGCTGCACCTTTTTTGCATCCTGGCATAATTCCAGATTATTAGACGTTGACACGCCGCCCATCGAAAATTCAGATACCAGCCCTTTAATTCGACGGAAAGGGTAACCTGATTTATACAGGCTGGCGGCCAGCGCATAATCGGATGACACCTTGTACTGCAAATCGTAAGGCTGTTTTTTCAGACCGTTTACAGGGAAGAAAATGGCCTGATGGCTGGCCGGCAGGCTATGGTAGATATACCAGCCTGGCTTGGCGCTGCGGCAGACTTTATGCCCGTCGCCAAAATCGAGCAGCGCATCGCCAATATACATGGCATCCTCTTTCTGGCGCGCCAGCTGACGGGCAAACAGCGCCACGTCATCGTGGAAAATATCGCCGGAGTTGAGGAAGATGGCATAACGGCCCTGGGCCATAGTAATGCCCTTGTTCATCGCATCGTAGATGCCTTTATCTTTCTCGCTGATGTAGCGTAAGTTGAACTCACCGTTGAGTTTTTCCAGAAACTCCGCCGTGCCATCGTTCGAGCCGCCGTCGACCACAATCCACTCAAAGGTGAGGCTTGGATCGCGCGCCAGGTTGCGCAGCGAGCGCCAGGTTTTTACCACCCCTTCGTAATTACGAAAAGCGACAGTAATGACGCTAAGAAACATAAATCACCTCATTTCGTCATACGTTCGTAATATTAAGCGCCTTACGCAAAATAAACGGACAGACAATCAAGAAAGCATATTCCGGGCTAAATATTGACCCGGTAAAAAACAGCGACACCGGCGTAAAAAGATAAAGCTGCACGCGAAAGTTCTGGTTATCACCAAACGCGTTGATCATCATTTTGAAAACTTTAAACAGATACCACAGCGTCAACAGTACGGCGAACCATGAAAAATAAATAATTAACAGATACAGACCATTGTCTATGGTTTTACCGACATCCGCACCGTTAAAGATTCCGAATGATGCAACATATTCGTAAAGTGAGCCGAATCTTACTACACCATCGATATGGGTTAAGGAATAACCCACCATCACCAGCGGACCAATGATGCGATAATAGGACGATGACCCTTCCGTTCCCAAATCACCCAGACGTTCTGAAATGTACGGAAACGCGAATATGACGCCCACTAAAAATACCGTCAGAGAGATTATCGCCAGCGGCAGTTTTTTCTTAATCGCATCTTTGTTCAGGTACTGGAACGCCCACTCCAGCAGGTAAAACAGGATAAATGTCATTACCCCTGAGAACGATCCAGACAGAACGATTCCTGCAAGAATCATAGCATCGGTCTTAGGCGTTTTGATACCAAACTGTTTGATGCTGAGCCAAATTGAGATTAACGCCAGAGCGAAAAACGCCGGTTCAAAATAGAGCGCCGTTGTACGCTTCCCTCCAAACTTAATGAAGTTCAGTACATAGCTGTTACTGTAAATGAGATATTTCGAAATTATCTCCATCAGGCTGCTGCCGCCCGTGAGAATAATTTGCGCCATCTCCATTGCCGCAAGCACAACAATTAACGCAACGGCAATATAAAAGAACCTGAGGATTTTCCGATAATTGTGCGGTGAAATAGTTTTGAAGCGAATACTCCAGACCATGCCAATAATAATAACGATATAAACAAACAGCATGGTTGAAGTGACGTATTTACTGGCATCCAGCGACTGGCCAAAGATGTAGTTAAACAGCGTCAGGCCCGTGCCCAGCCCCAGGGCAATCATCAGCTTCTTCAGGTTGATTTTATCGACATACAGCAGAAGCAGAACGGGCAAAAAAGTCACGATGGTTATCGGGAAGCTTTCGCCGAGCTGGGCAATTTTGACGTTGACCAGCAGGTAGATCAGCGGCAGCAGCAGATAACTACAGATTCTGATAGAACGAGACATACTCCTCCAGCATCTGTTGTCCACTGTAGGCCTTGCGGCTGCGGTTGCGGAACGATTCCAGGTCAGTGCCAAAAACGGCCTCGGCGATCTGCGCCTTCGGCAGCTGCACCAGAGGCAGGACCTCGTGCCCGGCGAAGGTTTTTCCGCCCGATTTTTCCAGCACTTCGCGCGCTGCATCGCTGTGGGTGGCAATCACCGGCACGCCGATGGAGAGCGCCTCGCAGAGGATCAGCGGGTAATTATCCACGCGAGAGCTGAACACCAGCGCGTCCATACCATTCAGGGCGCTCATCAGCTTGCGCTTGTCGGTTTCAAACCCGTGATTCACCACGTTAGCGCCTTCGAACGGCGAGAATTTGCCAAAGGTATGCAGTTCAATTTTGTCGCCGAGCGCCATCATGTCGCGCACCAGCTGCTGGTTGGTTTTGCCGTCGTAGCGCAGATCGTGCGCAACGATGGCAATTTTCGGTTTGCCCGCGGTTTCCGCCACCGGCGTCAGCTCGGCCAGGATGGCTTCCGTCGCCACGTCGATACCGTTGTTGATAATCTGACAGCGCCCTGCCCCATACAGGCTGTTGAAGGCGTCGGCCACGTGCTGGCTCGGGGAGATAAACGTGCAGCCGAGCGAAAGCATGTCGCGGAACAACTGACGCTTTCCGTCTACCAGCTGATGCGCGCGATCCACCTTCACCGGCGGATAGTTGCTCAACGTCGGGCATTTCTGGCAGCTATCTTTCCAGCCTTCGCAGCCGTCGGTAAACGCGCAGCGTCCGGTTACGCTCCAGTGATCGTGCAGCGTCCAGACGAAGCGGGTGTCGGGCTTGTGGGCCCGCACCTTCTGACAAAACGCCACCACCTCTTCCAGATTCAGCCAGTAGCTGTGCAGGACGTGAAAATGCAGCACAACCGGGCCGGTAGTGCGGGTCACGGTGCGATAAAGACTGTTCAGATTGCCAAACAGATCGCGGTTAAACAGGCGGAACAGCGCAATGTTGGCAACAGAGGTCAGACGCGGCGTGTGCTTGTGCACCTGCGGGAAGTTATCATGGCTGACGCTTTTCTTGCCGCCCTTGCCGTAGCCATAAATAAACCGGGACTGAAGTCCTTTTTGCAGGGCACGCTGGTGCAGATCCAACGCCACGCCTGCCGCTCCGCCTTCTGCGAGGCGTACGTTAAATTGCAGAATGTTCATTTAATCACCTTCACGCGGGCTTTCTCACCCACCACCAGCGCGTTATCCGGAATGCTGTCCAGCACCACGCTACCCGCCCCGATCGTCACGTTGTTACCAATCGTAATGTCGCCAATCATCACCACGTTCGCCCCCAGCTCGACGTTATTGCCGATCACCGGGCAGGTCAGGCTGTCCGGCCCGCGGTTGCCGATCGTCACCCCGTGGCGAATGGTGAAATCATCGCCCGCAACCACGAACTTGTTGATCACCACCGCATAGCCGTGGTGGATGGTAAAGCGGCGGCCAATGGTGGCAGCGGCCTGGATTTCATAGCCAAAAAAGCATTCGGTGATGATGCGGTACAGCACCAGAATCGGTGCCGCCCAGATATTGTTCAGTACGTTTTTCTTGCGCCACACCGAGCAAAAGTGCGCGATGCGGTACGCCAGAACCATGCAGCACGGGCGCAGGCTCCAGCTGTTTGCGCGGCAATCTTCCAGAAACATTATTTCCCCCGAAGCCCGTCAGCCAGACGCTTGCCGTTACGCACCGACAGCAGCGTCAGCAGGGTGCGCCAGTTCATGCGCTTATTGCGGATCTGATACAGGGTAAAGAGCTGATACTTCCGGCTGGCACGGTCAAACTTGTCCTTGTGCTTGCGGTAAAAATGGAAGTAGCCTGAAAACTTCTTGGGTGAGGAGGTGATCTGCATCTCCCCGTGGTTGATGTGCAGGATCTGCGTGGCCTCTTCCACTTTCCACGGCTCGCCGTACTCCACCACCATCCGCAAGAAGATGTCGTAATCCTGCGCGGCCTTCAGCTCGGTATCGAACAGGCACTCCTTAAAGCGCCAGGCCCAGGTAAACACCTGATTACCGATAATGTTGCGCTTGTAGAACAGGCGACGAGAGTACGGTGATTTCGGGTACAGCGGCAGGCTCGCGGGCTGCGAGTAAACCTCGCCCTGGCAGACATAGTCGTTGGCATACAGAAAAGCGTGCGTGACCAGTTGCTCTTTATGCGAAAGGAAGACGGACAGGCGGTTCGGCGTCCATTCGTCATCGTCGTCGATGCCGGTCAGATACTGCCCTTTGGCCTGCATAATCGCCTGATTACGCACCGCGCACGCCCCGGAGTTAATCGGGTTATGGGTGTACATCACGCGCGGATCGTTGAGTTCGGTGACAAATTTTTGCAGCTGTTCATACGAGGAAGAACAGTCATCCACGATGATCAGTTCCCAGTTATCGTAATCCTGACGTAAGACCGACTTAATAGCGCGGATCGCCAGCTGCTGACGGTTCCATGTCGGCATATAGATAGAAACTAAAGGGCGTTGTGTGGTCATCTTTTCCTCCTACCCCTCACCCCGGCCCTCTCCCCTGAGGGGAGAGGGTGAAAGGCGGCACCGGACAGTTCCCTCTCCCCTCAGGAGAGAGGGTTAGGGTGAGGGGGGGTGTTTTGTTATTTGCTGTCAGACTTGTATTCGTACTCGTAATAGCCGTAATCCTGGTACCCGGTCGCGCGGCGGAAGATGGAGTTCAGGATGACCCCTTTCACCTCAATGCCGTTCTGCTCGAAACGGCTCAGGCTGGTTTCCACTTCCTTCAGGGTGTTCACCGCATAGCGTGCCACCATCAGCGTGGTACCCGCATGACGGCCAACCACGGCGGCATCGGTCACGGCCAGAATTGGCGGCGTATCGATCAGCACCAGGTCATAGTTTTTGCTTGCCCACTCAATCAGCTGGGTGAAGCGTTCGCTCATCAGCAGTTCAGACGGGTTCGGCGGCACCTGACCACGCGGGATCAGGTCGAATCTCGGAATCGAGGTCGGCTTGGCGCTCTGGCTAATCTCTCCCTGACCCAGCAGGATTTCCGACAGACCGTTCACGTTGTTGGTGCCCAGCAGTTCGTGGGTATAACCCTTACGCATATCGCAGTCGATCAGCAGCACGCGCTTGTTGGTCTGGCTCACCACGGCCGCCAGGTTGGCACAGACAAAGGTCTTACCGATTGACGGGCTGACGCCGGTTAACATCAGGACGTTGTTTTTAGCCTGCATCATGGCGAAGTGCAGACTGGTACGCAGGCTGCGGATCGCTTCAATCGCCAGGTCGGTTGGGTTACCCACGGCCAGCAGCTGGCTCTGTTTGTAACGCTTAACGCCCTTGATGGTCTTGACGCTGTCACGGGATTTTTGCCACTCAGACAGCGGAATGCTGGCATAGACGTTGATACCACTCTCTTCCAGCACCTGCGGGCTTTCGATGCCGCGGTTGAACAGCGAGCGCAGCAGGACGCCAACGATTGAGAGCATCAGGCCAAGAATGATGCTGCCGAAAATAATCAGCGCTTTCTTCGGCTTCAGTACGCCAGGCTGGGTAATGGCCGGGTCGACGATGCGCACGTCGCCCACGGTGCTGGCCTCGGTGATTTTCAGCTCCTGCTGTTTGTTCAGCAGCTGCATGTAAACCTGCTGTCCGGACTCCACGTCGCGGGTCAGACGCACGATCTCCTGCTGCGTTTTCGGCATCGCGGTCACGCGGTCGTTCAGCTTCGCCTTCTCCTCTTCGAGAGTGCGGCGCTTCTCCAGCAGCGTGCGGTAGGCCGGGTGGCGTTTGGTGTAAAGCTTGGAAATCTCTGCCTCTTTGAAGGTCAGCTCGTTGAGCTGCGCATCAATATTCACCATCGAGTCGAGAACCGATTTCGCCTCCAGCGGCAGGTCGACGGAGTCTTTATCCTGACGGTAGGCGTTCAGCTTGTTCTCGGCATCATCCAGACGGGCACGCACTTCCGGGAGCTGTTTAGCGAGGAACGCCAGGCTTTTCGCCGCTTCCGCCGACTTGCGCTCGACGTTCTGCTCAAGGTAGTTGCGGGTAATGCTGTTCAGGATGTCGCGAATTTGATCCTTATCTTCACCGGTAAAGGTCATGCTCAGCACGCCGGTGTCCTTACCGTTTTCCGTGACGGTCAGGTTGTTCTGCAGATTGTTGATCATCCCCAGCGTGGAGAATTTGGTGACGGTGAATTCACCGCCCTCCTGGGCGTGGATCGCGCTAACCATCATGCTAACGCCGTCTTTGTTCAGCATCTGCCCCACTTCGCCGCGTGCGCTAAAGCCCGCATCGCTGGTCAGCTGATACTGTTTCGGGCCCAGCACCGTCAGGGTAAAGGTTTGATCCCCCGCTCCTTTCGGCAGCACAAAGTCAGTGACCTTTACGGTGTCATTGCTGCGCCCCATCAGACGGTCCCAGCCGGCACCGAAGATCGGGAACGTATTTTTGGTGACGGAGATGTCGAGTCCGAGGTCGTGAACCGTTTTACCCAGCACCAGACGCGACTGGATCAGCTGAATTTCAGCGTCGGATGCTGGCGGTTTGTTCGCCAGCGCGGAGCCGATATCCTGCACCAGCGAGTTGCCGGTATTCTGCTCGATCTGCACCAGCGCGTCGGCGCTGTAGATTGGTGTGGCGAACAGCGTATACACGACGGCCGCTGCGGCAAACACGGCAGTAATGCCAAGCACCCACCACTTTGCCTCGATAACCGTGCCGACCAGGCGACCAATATCAATTTCATCACTGCCCGAAGTCGGGGCGGCAGAAGGTCTTGTTTTTTCTGTCATTGTTATCCCTGCTGAGCTTTCAGTGCCTGCGCCCACTGTTGGGCAGACTGGTCAAGTAAGGTGTAAACCGCCTCGAAGGCTTCATGGCTCTTGCGATACGGATCGGGGATTTCGCGTTCGTTGTCCCAGTGACCAAACAGCATCACCTTGCCGCGCATCTCCGGAGCGATATCGCACAGCGCATGAATATGGCGTTTTTCCATTGCCAGAATCAGGTCATACTCCCGGCACATGCGGCCGGTGACCTGGCGGGCGATATGCCCGTCAAGAGAGAGGTTGTGATCGCGGGCCACGCTCGTGGCGCGCTCGTCGGCACCTTTGCCCACCAGCGCGCCCAGCCCTGCGGACTCGACCGTTAACTCGGGCTGGTACTGTTTCAACAGCCGTTCAGCCGTGGGGGAACGGCAAATGTTCCCCACGCATACCACCAGAATTTTGTTAAACATCGCGGATTACCAGGTATGAATGTCGCGCGCCGTATCCGTCATGTAGCGAACGCCACTGATGGTTGGCAGCAACTGGTTGATCAGACGGTTCCAGCGGGCAACCGGCGCGGTGGTGACGTAAACCACATCGTATGGCTGGAGACGGAACTCCGTCGCCATCACCAGAGACGTCGCATCGGACATATCCAGCTGGTAGATGTTGGCAATCTTGCCCTTCGCACTGCCTTCACCCTTCAGCGGACGGATGACGAAGATACCGGTCGCGTTAGAGGTGGTCAGATCGATACCTTCAGCATTGCCCAGCGCTTCGGTCAGGGTCATGCCGCTGAAGTCCATTTTGAGGGTGCTCTGTTTCTTCACTTCACCCATCACGAAGACTTTCAGATCGTCGTTGCGCGGTACGTAGAGAATATCGCCCGGATACAGCAGGCGGTTCTGGGTCAGGTCGCCGTTTTGCATCAGCGCCTGCAGCGAAATGCGCTGCTCTTTGCCGTTGTGGGTCAGCACCACGTTGCGCCAGTCGGCGCCGTCGGTTAAGCCGCCCGCGGCGTTAATGGCGTCCAGAACGGTGAGCGGAACGTTGGTGATGGCCTGCTGGCCGGATTTGTTCACCTGACCGGAGATATAGGCTTTTTGCGAACGGAATGCGGCGATATTAACGTCCACCTGCGGGTCGGCGATGTACTGCGCTAAGCGGCCGGTAATATCACTACGGATCTCGGCAAGCGTTTTCCCGGCGACATGTACTTTCCCAATGTACGGATAGAACATGGTGCCATCTGACTGTACCCAGTTCCCGGTGTCGCTTGAGCTGCGGTACTGGCCCGCTGGCGTGGTCAGTTCAGGGTGGTCCCAGACGGTCACGTTGATCACGTCGCCCGGCCCCACGCGATACTGATAGGAGGCAATTTCCTGGTCCAGAGACATATTCGGCTGGGCAACATTCGGACGTGGACGTAATTGTTCGACCAGACGTGGCGTTAGTGGATAAACATTCACCATTTTGTCGAGATCAAAATCGGCATCCTGTTGCTTGATCACATCCTTACCCATTGTTGACATATTGCTGCCGGGAAAGACCGTGCAACCACTCATCAAGGTCACAGACACCAATAATGGCATCAATTTCATTTTGGATTTCATCATTGATTATTTATCACTTTGGCAGAGTAATTATCCTGTGCAATTTAAATAAGCTTGAGACGTATTGGGTTTCAGCATGCAGTTAATCAAATAGAAATATAACTGGCATCAGTCCTAAAAAAAGCTTATTCATCCATTGGCTATTGACAGAATAATCGAGGCTGATTCACACGCTTTCAGGCACGCTACCGCCCTTGGCTTTCAGTTACCAATCCACTGACTAAACAATGTGTTATGGATAGACACCCTCTTGAGTAAGGTCTTCTGGAAATATATCAGCCGCTTGAAATACACAACGGATAATGAATGACCATTCCGAAGACCAAAACAATAATAGCAACAACAAGATTTAACATTTGATGCTGGGAGAATTGTTGCAGCTAACCTAATAGCAGGCAAGGAGACAACTGTCCTAATATCTGTTTTTAAGATTAATATTAAGAGCAAAGTTTTGACCTTTTAGGATTTTCTTTATATTGACAAAAAGAGAATAAAAACCATTATCTGCGATATATCCTAAAAAGCACTCAAAATAATAAAATATACGTATTTTGCTTATTTACACTCATCTGAGACTGCTCTCTTTTTTACGCATCGTATTAAGAGAAATCTCAGCCCGACATTGCATTTTCTCCCAGCTTTATCCATGATCGAAGTGTGACATTCGTCATATAACAGAAGGTATTGCTATTACTATGGAATGGATTGCCGATCCATCAATCTGGGCCGGGCTGGTGACGCTGGTCGTCATCGAATTAGTGCTCGGTATTGATAATCTGGTGTTTATCGCCATCCTCGCTGAAAAACTGCCCCCTTCCCAGCGCGACCGCGCGCGCGTGACGGGTCTGCTGCTGGCGATGGTGATGCGTTTACTGCTGCTGGCCTCTATCTCCTGGATGGTCACGCTCACTCAGCCTCTGTTCTCCGTTCGCGGCCTGAGCTTTAGCGCGCGCGACCTGATCATGCTCTTCGGCGGGCTGTTCCTGCTGTTCAAAGCCACGGTGGAGCTTAACGAGCGGCTCGAAGGCAAGGACAGCGAGAACCCGACCCAGCGACGCGGGGCGAGATTCTGGCCGGTGGTGGCGCAAATTGTGGTGCTCGATGCAGTCTTCTCCCTGGATTCGGTGATTACCGCCGTCGGGATGGTGGACCATCTCGCCGTCATGATGGCCGCGGTAATTATCGCCATCACGCTGATGGTGATGGCGAGCAAAGCACTGACCCGCTTTGTGAACAGCCACCCGACAATCGTGATCCTCTGTCTCAGCTTCCTGCTGATGATTGGCTTCAGCCTGGTTGCAGACGGTTTCGGCTTCCACATTCCGAAAGGCTACCTGTACGCCGCCATTGGCTTCTCCGTCATGATTGAAGCGCTCAACCAGCTGGCGATATTTAACCGCCGCCGGTTTCTCTCCGCGAATCAGACCCTGCGCCAGCGCACGGCCGACACCGTGATGCGCCTGTTGAGCGGCAGGAAAGAGGATGCCGAGCTGGACGCCGAATCCTCTGCCCTGCTGGCCGATCACAGCGACGGGCAAATCTTTAACCCGCAGGAGCGGCTGATGATCGAGCGCGTGCTTAACCTGAATCAGCGCACGGTCAGCAGCATCATGACCTCCCGGCATGACATTGAGCATATTGACCTCACGGCACCGGAAGAGCAGATCCGCGCCCTGCTGGATAAAAACCAGCACACCCGCGTGGTGGTCACCGGCGGTGAAGAGGAAGAGGAGCTGCTAGGGGTGGTACACGTGATTGACCTGCTCCAGCAGCAGCTGCACGGCGAGCCGCTCAACCTGCGCGCGCTGGTACGCCAGCCGCTGGTCTTCCCGGAAGCGCTTCCGCTGCTCTCCGCGCTGGAGCAGTTCCGCAACGCGCGCACCCACTTCGCGTTTGTGGTGGATGAATTTGGTTCGGTGGAAGGGCTGGTCACGCTCAGCGACGTAATGGAAACCATCGCCGGTAATCTGCCAAACGAGGTGGATGAGATTGATGCCCGCCACGACATTCAGAAAAACGCTGACGGCTCGTGGACGGCCAACGGCCACATGCCGCTGGAAGACCTTGTGCAGTACGTGCCGCTACCGCTGGATGAAAAACGGGAATACCACACCATTGCCGGTCTGCTGATGGAGTATTTGCAGCGCATCCCGCAGCCGGGAGAAGAGGTTCAGGTGGGCGACTATCTGCTTAAAACCCTGCAGATTGAAAACCATCGCGTGCAGAAAGTGCAGCTTATTCCACTGCGGGATGAGGAAGAGCTGGATTTTGAGGTCTAGGTAAACCAAAACGGCAACCCCGTTGCCGTTTTAGTGTTTGCTCCCTCTCCCGTGGGAGAGGGTCTGGGTGAGGGCATCAGGCCGCACCGCCGTCAAAGCTTATCCAGAAGCTTCTTCACATCCTTGCCGTTCTGGGAATCTTTATTACGATCCGCCCAGCTGTTGAGCCGGCGCTTCGCTTCATCCTGCAGATGCTTACGCAGGATCTGATCTACCTGAAGGCTGTAGTTCAGCGCCTGCCATTTGCCGTATACGCTAAGCGGAACCGGCGTCTCTTTGAGGAAGTCAATCAGCTTGCTTTCGCCCTGCCAGCCAGAAAGCACCCGGACGTTAAAGCGCGTGTCCGCCGTCTCTTTGACGAGATCCAGCGAGCCTTCTCCGGTTAACGACAGCATAGATGAAGTTCCCTGCATCCCGGCCAGCGTCAGCACCCCGTTATCCAGCGTCAGGTCAGTGGTGAAGCTGTCGAGGCGAGTTGCGCTGTCGTAGTTTTCCTGGGCTTTAACATCGCTGCTGCGCTCCACCGCCTGCTGAACCAGCTGCTGGAAGTTGAGCCCTTCCATTCGCGAATCTTTCAGGTCAACATGCGCCTCGCCCTGCCACTCACGGCGGAAGGCGTTGGCATCAATTTTGGTGCCTGAGAAATCGCCCGCCAGCGTCAGCTGACCCGTCAGGGATATCGGATAGTTAAAGGCTTTGAGGATGCTGCCAATCTCAACGTTGTCGAGACGCGGCTGGAATTCAGCGCTGGCAACGTCCTTACGCACGTCCAGCGTACCCGGAAGTGACAGGTGACCCGCCCCCATTTTGCCGCTCAGTTCTGAAATTACCAGCAACCCGTTGTGGTTGAACATCTGGCCGCTCACGTCGGTAAAATCAATACCGCGCCAGCGCACGCTGTTGGCTTTCAGCAGAATATCCGCCGTGAAGCCGCGCAGCACGTTATAGTCAGGCTGTTCAAGGTTGGATGAGATAACCGGACGCGACACCGGTGACTGGCTTTGCCCCGTCTGCACGGCATCGCTGTCCGTTGCGCTTGCCGGCACCGGTGGCAGGATGTTCTCCAGGTTGAGCTTGTCAAACTGCAGGTTCAGCACCCACTTCGGCTTATCGTCGAGCGTGACGCTCGCCTGCCCTTTCAGGCTGCTGTCGTTGGCCTGCAGGTTAAGGTTATCCAGCGCCAGCTGTTTTTGCTCTTCGCGCCATACGGCCTGCAGCGTCCCCTGCCCGGCGATCCCCTGGGTCGGGAGATCCGCTCCCGTCAGCTGCCAGCTAAGCTGCTGGATGTCGGCCGTCAGCTGATGCGGGTAGTCCGACGCATTCACGTTTGCATTCAACGAGAGGGACAGATCGCGCTGGTCGCGGTTTATCCGTCCGCTAAATTCCAGCGACGCAAGATGGTGTTCATCCTGTTCCATCTGCAGGTTGATGTTGCGAACGGTGACCTGCTCCTGATCCTCATGCTGGAACACCAGCACGCTATCGGCCACTTTCAGTTTGCCTATATCAAAGGACCAGCCCGTATCGGACGGTTCATCCGGTAAGGTATTCTCGCGCGGCGCAACCGGCGCATTCGCGTCGCGCACGGCTTCGGTCTGCGGGGTAAGCTGAATGACCGCGCCCTTCAGCATCACCTGATTAACCTGCAGCTGATGGGAGATGAGCGGGATCAGCGCCACATCGAGACGCATGTTGTCCGCAGAGACCAGCGGCTGTGCCGCGCCCGGCGCGGTTAACGACATGCGGCCAGAGAGAATGCTGAGCTGCGGCCAGACGTGCCAGCGCAGCGGCCCGTCAAGCTTCAGTTGGTAACCACTGCGTGCCTCGACCTGCCGCACCATGTAAGCGCGGAAATCATTCGGGTTAACCAGCAGAACCAACGCCGAAAGGCCAGCAACCAGCACTACCAGCAAAATCATCAGCGTTGTCAGAACTCTTCTCATGGCATCCTCAATGGACTAACGATCAGTCTTTATCAATACGGCTGGCAACCGCACCCTGCTGGTCGCGGTATTTTGCGTCCTGGCGGCGGTTATAAGGCCTGTCTGCCGGGCCTGTGAGCGGTTCAAAGCTTAACGCACCGATCATCATTCCGGGGCGCAGCGCCAGCGGCAGTTTACCGGCGTTGAAGAACTCCAGCACGATACGGCCGGACCAGCCTGGGTCGATACGGTGCGCGGTCACGTGAACCATCAGCCCCAGGCGGGCCAGAGAAGAACGGCCATCAAGCCAGCCGACGAGATCCGCAGGCAGGGTCACGGATTCATACGTCACCGCCAGCGCCAGTTCACCCGGGTGCAGATAGAAAGCTTCACCTTCGTCAATGATGATTTCATCACTCATGACGCGATCGAGCGCGGCGCTGACTTCATCCTTCGGCCCGCTGAGGTCGATGAACGGCGCAGTATGGCCGCTAAAGGTGCGGAATTTATTCCCCAACCGTACATCAACGGTCACCCCATTGATGCGCTCCACGGGGGGACGTGGGGTAATAGACAAGCGGCCTTCATCCAGCCAGGCTTCAATATCACGATCGCAAAGACGCATGGTACTTTCTCCTTTCATGCATCGTACCCTGAGCCGTTGAACGCTCAGGGTAAAACCAGGTTATCTCTGAACGGTACACAATTCGCGCGGCTTATTCAAAAAACTGGCTGATTTTCGCTTTTAAGATATCAATAGCAATGCGGTTTTTGCCCCCGCGAGGCACGATGATATCGGCGTATTGTTTGGATGGTTCAATAAACTGCAGGAACATCGGACGGACCGTTTTCTGGTATTGCGCCATGACGGAGTCCATCGAACGGCCGCGCTCGTTAACGTCACGCTTGATGCGGCGCATCAGGCAGATATCCAGCGGGGTATCGACGAAGATGGAGAAGTTCATGGATTCACGCAGGCGGGCATCGGTCAGGAGCAGGATGCCTTCAAGGATAATGACCTTCTTCGGCTCGATGCGGATCGTTTCCTGGGTACGGGTGTGTTCTACGTAACTGTAAACGGGCAGTTCGATCGCCTGGCCGCTCTTAAGCGCTTCTAAATGCTGGAACAGTAAACTGTGATCCATCGCATTCGGGTGGTCGTAGTTGGTTTTTACACGTTCTTCCATCGACAGATGGGATTGATCTTTGTAGTAGCTGTCTTCGGGAATGACGCCGATATGCTCATCACCTACCTGTTCACGCAGTTCGCGATAAAGCGTACTGGCAATTAGACTTTTACCTGAAGCCGATGCGCCGGCGATGCCTATAATGACGCACTGATGAGACTTATCAGTCATAAATTTAGCGACCTGAATAACCTGGATGTTAAGGAAGGACGACGCCGGAGCGTCAAACGCGGCAATTATAGGGATTTCGCGGGCGTGATACCAGTCGAATGCGCAGGTTCTGCGAGACAGGCTGAAAAGTGGCGCATTGATCCCTGAGAGAAATTTTAATGACCGTTTTTTCAGCGTTTAACAGGAATTTTTTAGCGAGTAACTATTTAATAAGTCTATGATGTCAAATTATGAGCAGTCGCCATATGAATTGTAAATTGTTTGTACTAGCATAAACCAAATTATCAAATTCACTCGTGCGTACTTCTCTCCTGACGGCATGGCGTCTCTGGATAAAGCGGTAATGAATAAACAATACCAGCGGGTTTTGGTTACCACCCCACATCCTTTATTACGACTTGTCTGTCTGGGCCTGGTCACCTTTATCTTTACCTTATTTTCGCTGGAGCTTACCCGCTTCGGTACCCTGCTGGCGCCGCTCTGGTTTCCTACCGCCATTATGATGGTGGCGTTTTACCGCCATGCAGGAAAAATGTGGCCCGGGATAGCCCTGGCCTGTTCATTTGGCAATATTCTGGCCTCGTGGATGCTGTTCTCCTGGGCGTCGATAACCCCCACCTACACCGCAATAAACGTTATTGAGGCCCTCATCGGTGCCGTGTTACTGCGCAAGCTGCTTCCGTGGTACAACCCGCTGCAAAATTTAAACGACTGGATCCGCCTGGCAATAGGCAGCGCGCTGGTGCCGCCGCTGGTGGGCGGTATTCTGATGACGCTTCTGATCCCCGGCCCTGAGCCGCTGCGTAATTTCATCGTCTGGGTGCTATCTGAATCCATTGGCGCGCTGGCGCTGGTGCCGCTGGGGCTGCTGTTTAAATCCCATTACCTGCTCCGCCACCGTGACCCGAGATTGCTGCTGGAAACCCTGGTTACCATGGCCGTAACGCTGGCCCTCAGTTGGGCATCTATCACCTGGCTGCCGTGGCCCTTTACCTGCGTGATTGTCCTGCTGATGTGGAGCGCCGTACGCTTGCCGCGGATGGAAGCGTTCATGGTGTTTCTGGTTACCGTAATGGTCGTTTCACTGATGATTGCCCATAACCCTTCGGCGCTGACCACCCAACATGCCGGGCCGATGATGAACGCGCCGTGGCTGCCGTTCCTGATGCTCCTCCTCCCCGCTAACGTGATGACCATGGTGATGTATGCCTTCCGTGCCGAACGCAAACACATCACCGAGAGCGAAGAGCGCTTTCGTAATGCAATGGAGTATTCCGCCATCGGTATGGCGTTAGTCAGCATGGAGGGCCAGTGGCTTCAGGCCAACAAGGCGCTGTGCAATTTCCTCGGTTACAGCCAGACCGAGCTACAGTCGCTCACCTTCCAGCAGCTCACCTGGCCGGAAGATTTGCATACCGACCTGGAACAGCTGGAGCAGCTGGTCAACGGCGAGATCAACACCTACACCCTTGAAAAGCGCTATTACACGCGCAACGGAGAGGTCGTCTGGGCGCTTCTGGCCGTCTCCGTCGTGCGCCATGCCGATGGCTCGCCGCTCTATTTCATCGCCCAGATTGAAGACATTAACGATCTGAAGCAGACCGAGTGGGTCAATAAACGGCTGATGGAGCGCATTACGCTGGCCAACGAAGCGGGCGGCATCGGCATCTGGGAGTGGGATCTGGAGCCAGACATCATCAGCTGGGATAAGCGGATGTTTGAGCTGTATGAAATTCCGCCGCACATCAAGCCCACCTGGCAGCTCTGGCACGAAAGAATATTGCCGGAGGATCGCGCCCATGCGGAGCAGGTGCTGCGGGATTCACTGGTTTCTCGTCTGCCGTTTAAGCTTGAATTCCGTATCCGCGTGAAGGAAGGCGTGCGCCATATACGATCCCTGGCCAACCGGGTGCTGAATAAAGAGGGTGAAGTCGAACGTTTGCTCGGCATCAATATGGACATGACCGAGGTGAAGGAGCTTAACGAAGCGCTGTTTCAGGAAAAAGAGCGTCTGCACATCACGCTCGACTCCATCGGCGAAGCGGTGCTCTGTACCGATATCGACATGAACGTCACCTTTATGAACCCGGTCGCCGAGAAGATGAGCGGCTGGCTGCAGACCGAGGCCATCGGCCAGCCGATCCTGAAGGTGTTACACATCACCTTTGGGGAACGGGGCCAGCTGATGGAGAATATTCACAGCGGCGATATGTCACGCTCCGATATCGACCAGGATGTAGTGCTGAACTGCCGCACCGGCGGATCGTTTGATATCCACTACAGCATTACGCCACTCAGTACCCTTGATGGGCACAGTATTGGCTCGGTGATCGTTATTCAGGACGTCACCGAGTCGCGCAAAATGCTGCGTCAGCTAAGCTACAGCGCGTCGCACGATGCCCTCACCCACCTGGCAAATCGGGTCAGCTTCGAAAACCATCTCAAACGGCTTCTGCAAACCGTTCGCGAGACGCGTCAGCGTCATGCGCTGGTCTTTATCGATCTGGACCGCTTCAAAGCCGTCAATGATAGCGCAGGCCATGCGGCGGGAGATGCCCTGCTGCGGGAACTCTCTTCCATGATGCTAACCATGCTTCGCTCCAGCGACGTGCTGGCGCGCCTGGGCGGCGACGAGTTTGGGCTGCTGCTGCCGGACTGCAATATTGAGAGCGCGCGCTATATCACCGGGCGTTTGATCCATACCATCAATGACTATCACTTTATGTGGGAAGGTCGCCTGCACCGGATTGGCGCCAGCGCAGGGATCACGCTGATTGATGAGCATAATAACCAGGCGTCAGAAGTGATGTCGCAGGCGGATATTGCCTGTTATGCCTCGAAAAACAGCGGTCGCGGCATCGTGACGGTGTACGAACCGCAGCAGGAGCGGGATCGGAGCGCGCGCAGCATGATGTCGCTGGACGAACAGTGGCATATGATCAAAGACAATCATCTGATGATGATAGCCCGCAGCGTCGCCTCCCCGCGCATACCGGAAAGCTGTAACTTCTGGCTGATTTCGCTACGCCTGTGGACCAGCCAGGGTGAAGTCCAGGAGGAGCACGCCTTCCGTTCTGGTCTGGCGGAGCCCGAACTGCTGCACGCCCTCGACAGACGTATCTTTGGTGAGTTTTTCCGCACCTCTGCCGCACAGGTCGCCCGTAAAGGGATGGGGGTAGCACTGCCGCTTTCTGCCGCCGGTTTAGCCAGCGTAACGCTGGTCGATGAACTCCTCGACCTGCTCGATAACAGCCCCATGCCGGGCCGTCTGCTGCATCTGGTTATCGCGAGCGACGTGGTGTGTAATCCGGATGAGAACCTGCAGCGAGGGCTGCAAAAGCTTCGCCAGGCGGGCTGCCGGGTGATCTTCAGCCAGATAGGGCGCGACATGAACGTCTTCAGCCACCTGAGCCCGAACATGGCCGATTATCTGATGCTCGACGCCGAGGTGGTGAGCAACGTGTATGGTAATCTGATGGATGAGATGATGGTGACCATCGTTCAGGGCCACGCCCAGCGTCTGGGGATGAAAACCATCGCAGGCCCCTGCAACCAGCCCATCATGATGGATACGCTTTCCGGCATCGGCATTGATTTTATCTATGGCGACACCATCGCCGAGCCGCAGCCGCTGGATCTACTGCTCAACACCAGTTATTTCGCCATCAACTGACGGCGTCCAGCCGTCGGTATACCAGATGTGCAGCAGCGCGTAGGAGCGCCACGGCTGCCAGCGCTCGGCGTAACGACGGATCTGCGCGGGGGTCATCCCGGCGAAGCGTTGCTTAATCAGATAATCATCCGGCAGGAACACATCTTTCGCCTGCCAGCCTCTCAGGGCCAGGTAATTTGCCGTCCAGCGCCCGATGCCCGGCCGCTGCTGTAGCGCCTTCATGCTCGCCTCAACGTCCTCGGGCGGCGTCAACGGAAACGTCCCGTCAACAACCGACTGCGCCAGATGAATCAGCGCCTCCGCGCGTTTTACCGGCATCCCGAGCGCCTTGAGCGCCAGCGGATCGGCAGCGGCCAGCGCTTGCGGGGAGGGAAAGCAGACATAACCCGGAGCATCCTTCACCGGCTCACCGCACAGGGCGACAACGCGGAAAGCCAGTTTCGCCGCCATAGCCACGCTGACCAACTGCCCGAGAATGGCCCGTACGCCCTGCTCGTACGCATCCATCGCCCCCGGCAGACGCAAGCCGGGGCGGGCAGCGCCGAGATCCCCCAGCGTATCCGCGATGTGCTGCGGGTTACAGGCGAGATCGAACAGGCGCCCGATGCGTTCAAGACACGTCTGCGCAACCGGAACCAACCCCGGGCTGAGCGTCACAATCAGCGTATGGGTAGCGATATCCGGCGTCACGCGAAATATCCCCTGATGGCCGTCGCAGGCAAAGCTGCGCTCGTAGTAGTCGCTCGTGACGGTTTCAATGCCCGTCACCGCACGCGCGCCGAGAAAGCCAAACATCCACTGCCAGTCGTAAGGGGGTTGCCACGTCAGGGTATACATCGCTGCTCCTTTTTTATTTTTATCAGCATAAACGGAAAGACCTTGTTTTGCCTTGCTTTCATATTCCTGTTGTCGCGATGCAGACATTTCGTTAAAGTCTCGCCCCTTCTCACCGGCATGGGGATTAATCGTGTTTATTGGATTTGACTACGGTACGGCAAACTGCTCGGTTGCGATCATGCAAAACGGTCAACCGCAGCTCCTGAATATGGAAAAAGAGAGCACGCTGCTGCCGTCAATGCTCTGCGCGCCGACGCGCGAAGCGGTGAGCGAGTGGCTGTTCCGCCACCATCAGGTTCCGGCTACCGCGGCGGAGACCCAGGCGCTGCTGCGTCGGGCGGTCAGCTTTAACCGCGAGGAAGACATCGACGTTACCCCTTCCAGCGTGCAGTTTGGCCTCTCCTCGCTCGGGCACTACATTGAAGACCCGGAAGAGGTCTACTTCGTTAAATCGCCAAAGTCCTTCCTCGGCGCGAGCGGCCTGAAGCCGCAGCAGGTGGCGATGTTTGAAGATCTGGTGTGCGCCATGATGCTGCATATCCGCAATCAGGCGCAGTCGCAGGTGCCGGATACTATCACCCAGGCGGTGATTGGCCGCCCGATCAACTTCCAGGGGCTGGGCGGTGACGAAGCCAACCAGCAGGCGCAGGGGATCCTTGAACGTGCGGCGCACCGGGCGGGATTCCGCGACGTGGTGTTTCAGTACGAGCCGGTTGCGGCGGGGCTGGATTTTGAAGCCACGCTGACGGAAGAGAAGCGCGTGCTGGTCGTCGACATCGGGGGCGGTACAACGGACTGCTCGCTGCTGCTGATGGGACCGCAGTGGCATCACCGTCGTGACCGCGAAAACAGCCTGCTCGGGCACAGCGGCTGCCGCGTAGGCGGTAACGATCTGGATATCGCCCTGGCCTTTAAGAGCCTGATGCCGCTGCTGGGCATGGGCGGGCAAACGGAAAAAGGCATCGCCCTGCCGATCCTGCCGTGGTGGAACGCGATTGCCATCAACGACGTTCCGGCGCAGAGTGATTTTTACAGCACCGCGAACGGGCGCTTCCTCAACGATCTGGTGCGCGACGCGCAGGATGCCGAGAAGGTCGCCCTGCTGTATAAAGTGTGGCGTCAGCGCCTGAGCTACCGCGTGGTGCGAACTGCGGAGGAGTGCAAAATCGCCCTTTCCGACCGTCCTGAACAGGCGGTCTCCTTGCCGTTTATCAGCGAGGAGCTGGCCACGGCGATTTCACAGGAGGGGCTGGAAACGGCGCTTGCTCAGCCGCTGCAGCGCATTCTGGAGCAGGTCCAGCTGGCGCTGGAGAACGGCAAAGAGAAGCCGGATGTGATCTACCTGACCGGCGGTAGCGCCCGTTCACCGCTGATCAAGAAAGCGCTGGCGGAACAACTGCCGGGCATTCCGATTGCCGGTGGGGATGACTTTGGCTCCGTTACCGCAGGGCTGGCGCGCTGGGCGCAGGTGATGTTTAGCTAGTGCGGTTGTGCCGGGTGGCGGCTTCGCCTTACCCGGCTAAAACGATCGCCACACTCAGACCATTCCTGACAGTCTTCCATATTTCCTCCATTTTTCCGCTGTGTTAGCTGACTAAACTAGTATCATTCCCCGAAGTATTCAGGATGAGAACGTATAACGATGAAAGGCAGTAACAAATCCCGCTGGGCAATCGCCGCTGGCATCATTGTGGTGGTCCTTGCCGCCGCCTGGTACTGGCACAGTCAATCTGCGAACTCCGCCGCTCCCGCCGGCGCCAGCAGCCAGGCCCAGCGCCCGGCTGGCGGCGGCCGTCACGGCATGCGCGGCGGCGCGCTGGCACCGGTTCAGGCGGCGACGGCGGTGAGCAAAGCCGTTCCGCGTTATCTGACGGGGCTCGGAACCATTACCGCCGCCAACACCGCCACGGTGCGCAGCCGCGTTGACGGTCAGCTCATCGCGATCCACTTCCAGGAAGGTCAGCAGGTCAAAGCGGGCGATCTGCTGGCAGAAATCGACCCGAGCCAGTTTAAAGTCGCCCTCGCTCAGGCGCAGGGGCAGCTCGCGAAAGACAAAGCCACCCTCGCCAACGCCCGTCGCGATCTGGCGCGCTACCAGCAGCTGGTGAAAACCAACCTTGTTTCTCGTCAGGAGCTGGACACCCAGCAGTCGCTGGTCAGCGAAACGCAGGGCACCATCAAAGCCGACGAGGCCGCCGTCGCCAGCGCGCAGCTGCAGCTGGACTGGAGCCGCATCACCGCGCCGATTGACGGACGCGTGGGCCTGAAGCAGGTCGATATCGGTAACCAGATCTCCAGCGGCGACACCACGGGCATCGTGGTGATCACCCAGACCCACCCGATTGATTTAGTCTTTACCCTGCCGGAAAGCGATATCGCAACCGTCATGCAGGCGCAAAAAGCCGGTAAAGGCCTGGTGGTGGAAGCCTGGGACCGCACCAACAAGCAGAAGCTGAGCGAGGGTTCCCTGCTTAGTCTGGACAACCAGATCGATACCACCACCGGCACCATCAAGCTGAAGGCGCGCTTTAACAACCAGGACGATGCTCTCTTCCCGAACCAGTTCGTCAACGCGCGAATGCTGGTCGCTACCGAAGAGAACGCGGTAGTGATCCCCACCGCAGCGCTGCAGATGGGTAACGAAGGAAGCTTTGTCTGGGTGCTGAACAGCGACAATAAAGTGAGCAAGCATCTGGTGAAAACCGGGATTCAGGACAGCCAGACGGTGGTCATCAGCGCCGGGCTTTCCGCCGGCGACCGCGTGGTCACCGACGGCATCGACCGTCTCACCGAAGGCGCGAAAGTTGAGGTGGTTGAACCTGCGAAACAGGGAGCGACCTCCTGATGCAGGTTATGCCCCCGAGCTCTACAGGTGGGCCGTCACGCCTGTTTATCCTCCGCCCTGTCGCCACCACGCTGTTGATGGTGGCGATCCTGCTGGCCGGGATTATTGGCTACCGCTTCCTGCCCGTGTCGGCGCTGCCGGAGGTAGATTATCCAACGATTCAGGTTGTCACTCTCTATCCCGGCGCCAGCCCGGATGTCGTGACCTCCGCCATCACCGCCCCGCTGGAGCGCCAGTTTGGCCAGATGTCCGGGTTAAAACAGATGTCCTCCCAGAGTTCCGGCGGGGCATCCGTCGTGACGCTGCAGTTCCAGCTAACGCTTTCACTGGACGTCGCCGAGCAGGAAGTGCAGGCCGCCATCAACGCCGCCACCAACCTGCTGCCGTCGGACCTGCCTAACCCGCCGGTCTACAGCAAGGTGAACCCGGCGGATCCGCCGATCATGACACTGGCCGTCACCTCCTCCGCCATGCCGATGACCCAGGTCGAAGACATGGTCGAAACTCGCGTGGCGCAGAAGATTTCTCAGGTCTCCGGCGTCGGCCTCGTCACGCTGGCGGGCGGCCAGCGCCCGGCCGTGCGCGTGAAGCTTAACGCACAGGCGATTGCCGCGCTGGGGCTGACCAGCGAAACCATCCGCACCGCCATCAGCAGTGCCAACGTCAACTCGGCGAAAGGCTCGCTGGACGGCCCGACCCGTGCGGTCACCCTCTCGGCAAACGACCAGATGCAGTCCGCCGACGAATACCGTCAGCTGATTGTGGCCTACCAGAACGGCGCGCCGATCCGCCTGGGCGACGTCGCCACCGTGGAACAAGGCGCGGAAAACAGCTGGCTCGGCGCGTGGGCGAACAAGCAGCAGGCGATCGTGATGAACGTGCAGCGCCAGCCGGGCGCCAACATCATCGAAACCGCCGACAGCATCCGCACCATGCTGCCGCAGCTGATTGAAAGCCTGCCGAAATCGGTCAGCGTAAAAGTCCTTTCCGACCGCACCACCAACATTCGTGCGTCGGTCACCGACACCCAGTTCGAGCTGATGCTGGCGATTGCGCTGGTGGTGATGATCATCTATCTGTTCCTGCGCAACGTTCCGGCAACCATTATCCCCGCCGTCGCCGTGCCGCTCTCGCTGGTCGGGACCTTTGCGGTGATGGTGTTCCTCGACTTTTCGATTAACAACCTGACGCTGATGGCGCTCACCATCGCTACCGGGTTCGTGGTGGATGACGCCATCGTCGTTATCGAGAACATCTCGCGCTATATCGAGAAAGGTGAAAAGCCGCTGGCCGCCGCGCTGAAGGGCGCAGGGGAAATCGGCTTTACCATTATCTCGCTGACCTTCTCGCTGATTGCGGTGCTGATCCCACTACTGTTTATGGGCGACATCGTCGGGCGGCTGTTCCGCGAGTTTGCCGTGACGCTGGCGGTCGCCATTTTGATCTCTGCCGTGGTGTCGCTGACCCTGACGCCGATGATGTGTGCCCGCATGCTGAGCCACGAATCCCTGCGCAAGCAAAACCGCTTCTCCCGCGCCTCCGAGCGGATGTTCGAGCAAATTATTGCCGCCTACGGTCGCGTGCTGGCGAAAGTGCTGAACCATCCGTGGGCAACACTTGGCGTGGCGCTGGGCACGCTGGCGCTCAGCTTAATGCTGTGGATTTTTATTCCGAAAGGTTTCTTCCCCATCCAGGATAACGGCATTATTCAGGGCACGCTTCAGGCTCCGCAGTCGGTCTCCTTCGCGAACATGGCGCAGCGCCAGCAGCAGGTGTCTGAAATCATCATGAAAGACCCGGCGGTGGAGAGCCTGACGTCCTACGTGGGGGTGGATGGCACCAATCCGTCGCTCAACAGCGCGCGTCTGCAGATCAACCTCAAGCCGCTGGATGAGCGCGACGACCGCGTGAACGCCGTCATCGAGCGCCTGCAAAGCGCCGTGGCCCGCGTGCCGGGCGTTGAGCTTTACCTGCAGCCGATTCAGGATTTGACCATTGATACCCAGGTCAGCCGCACGCAGTATCAGTTCACGCTCCAGGCTACGTCGCTTGATGCCCTCAGCACCTGGGTGCCGCAGCTGGTTGAAAAACTTAACACCCTGCCGCAGCTCGCCGACGTCAGCAGCGACTGGCAGGACAAGGGGCTGGCGGCGTACGTGAACGTTAACCGCGACACCGCCAGCCGTCTGGGCATCACCATGTCTGATGTGGACAACGCCCTGTATAACGCCTTCGGTCAGCGCCTGATCTCCACCATCTACACCCAGGCGAACCAGTACCGCGTGGTGCTGGAACACAACACCGAGAACACCCCCGGCCTGGCCGCGCTGGACTCGGTGCGCCTGACCAGCAAAGACGGCGGCATTGTGCCGCTGAGCGCCATCGCCACGGTGGAGGAGCGCTATACCCCGCTGTCGATTAACCACCTGGATCAGTTCCCGTCCACCACCATTTCCTTCAACGTGCCGGACGGTTACTCGCTGGGCGAGGCGGTGGAAGCCATCCAGGCTGCTGAAAAAGCGCTCAGCTTCCCGTCCGACATTCAGACCCAGTTCCAGGGCAGCACGCTGGCGTTCCAGGCCGCGCTGGGCAACACCGTCTGGCTGATCGTCGCGGCGGTCGTGGCGATGTACATCGTGCTTGGCGTGCTGTACGAAAGTTTTATCCACCCGATCACCATCCTCTCTACCCTGCCAACGGCGGGCGTGGGGGCGCTGCTGGCATTGATGCTGGCGGGCAGCGAGCTGGACGTTATTGCCATCATCGGCATCATCCTGCTTATCGGGATCGTGAAGAAAAACGCCATCATGATGATCGACTTTGCGCTGGCCGCCGAGCGCGAGCAGGGCATGTCGCCGCGCGATGCCATCTTCCAGGCCTGCCTGCTGCGTTTCCGCCCGATCCTGATGACCACGCTGGCCGCCCTATTGGGGGCGCTGCCGCTGATGCTCAGCACCGGCGTCGGCGCGGAGCTGCGCCGCCCGCTGGGTATCGGTATGGTCGGGGGCCTGCTGGTGAGTCAGGTGCTGACGCTCTTCACCACACCGGTGATCTATCTGCTGTTTGACCGCCTGGCGCTGTGGACCAAAAGCCGTTTCCCGAAACGTGAAGAGGAGGCGTAAGTGAAGTTTTTCGCCCTCTTCATTTACCGTCCGGTGGCGACGATTTTACTCTCCGTCGCCATTACCCTGTGCGGCGTGCTGGGCTTCCGGCTGCTGCCAGTAGCCCCCCTACCGCAGGTGGATTTCCCGGTGATCATGGTCAGCGCCTCGCTGCCGGGTGCGTCACCGGAGACCATGGCCTCGTCCGTTGCCACGCCGCTGGAGCGTTCTCTTGGGCGGATTGCAGGGGTCAACGAGATGACCTCCAGCAGCTCGCTGGGCAGCACGCGCATCATTCTGGAATTCAGCTTCGACCGGGATATTAACGGTGCCGCCCGTGACGTGCAGGCGGCCATCAACGCCGCGCAAAGCCTTCTGCCGAGCGGGATGCCGAGCCGTCCGACCTACCGCAAGGCCAATCCGTCCGACGCGCCAATCATGATCCTGACGCTGACCTCGGACACCTATTCTCAGGGGCAGCTCTACGACTTCGCGTCGACCCAGCTGGCGCAGACGATCTCACAAATCAACGGCGTGGGTGATGTGAGCGTTGGCGGCAGTTCTCTGCCCGCCGTGCGCGTGGGCCTGAACCCGCAGGCGCTGTTCAACCAGGGCGTGTCGCTGGACGACGTGCGCTCCGCCATCAGCAGCGCCAACGTGCGTAAACCGCAGGGGGCGATTGAGGACGGCAGCCACCGCTGGCAGATCCAGACCAACGACGAGCTAAAAACCGCCGCGGAATACCAGCCGCTGATTATTCACTACAACAACGGCGCGGCGGTACGCCTGAGCGACGTCGCCAGCGTCACTGACTCGGTGCAGGACGTGCGCAACGCCGGGATGACCAACGCTAACCCGGCGATCCTGCTGATGATCCGCAAGCTGCCGGAGGCGAACATTATTGAGACGGTGAACAGCATTCGCGCCCGCCTCCCGGAGCTACAGGAGACCATCCCGGCAGCAATCGATCTGCAGATTGCCCAGGATCGCTCCCCGACCATCCGCGCCTCGCTTGAAGAGGTGGAGCAAACGTTGATTATCTCCGTCGCGCTGGTGATCCTGGTGGTGTTCCTGTTCCTGCGCTCCGGCCGCGCGACGCTGATCCCGGCGGTGGCCGTGCCGGTGTCGCTGATTGGGACCTTTGCCGCCATGTACCTGTGTGGCTTTAGCCTTAACAACCTGTCGCTGATGGCCCTGACGATTGCGACGGGCTTCGTAGTGGATGACGCCATCGTGGTGCTGGAGAACATTTCCCGCCACCTTGAAGCAGGCGTGAAACCGCTGCAGGCCGCGCTGCAGGGCACGCGCGAGGTGGGCTTTACGGTACTTTCCATGAGCCTGTCGCTGGTGGCGGTATTCCTGCCACTGCTGCTGATGGGCGGGCTGCCGGGCAGGCTGCTGCGTGAGTTTGCCGTCACGCTCTCGGTCGCCATCGGGATTTCGCTGGTGATTTCCCTGACGCTGACGCCGATGATGTGCGGCTGGATGCTCAAGCGCAGCAAGCCTCACTCGCAGCCGCGTTGCAAAGGCTTTGGTCGTTTTCTGATGGCGATGCAGGAAGGCTACGGCAAATCGCTGAAGTGGGTGCTGAACCACACGCGGCTGGTCGGCCTGGTGCTGATCGCCACCATTGGGCTCAACGTCTGGATGTACATCACCATCCCGAAAACCTTCTTCCCGGAGCAGGACACCGGCGTGCTGATGGGCGGCATTCAGGCGGACCAGAGCATTTCATTCCAGGCGATGCGCGGCAAGCTGCAGGACTTTATGAAGATCATTCGTGAGGATCCGGCTGTAGACAACGTCACTGGCTTTACCGGCGGCTCGCGCGTTAACAGCGGGATGATGTTCATTACCCTTAAGCCGCGCGGCGAGCGCAACGAAACGGCGCAGCAGGTGATTGACCGCCTGCGTGTGAAGCTCGCCAAAGAGCCGGGCGCAAACCTGTTTTTGATGGCCGTTCAGGATATCCGCGTCGGCGGGCGGCAGGCGAACGCCAGCTACCAGTACACGTTGCTCTCGGATGATTTAGCCGCCCTGCGCGAGTGGGAGCCGAAGATCCGTAAGGCGCTGGCCGCCCTGCCGGAGCTGGCGGACGTGAACTCCGATCAGCAGGACAACGGCGCGGAGATGGCGCTCACCTACGACCGCGAAACCATGTCGCGGCTGGGCATCAACGTTGAAGCCGCCAACAGCCTGCTAAATAACGCCTTCGGCCAGCGCGAGATCTCCACCATCTACCAGCCGATGAACCAGTATAAGGTGGTGATGGAAGTCGACCCGCGCTACACCCAGGACATCAGCGCGCTGGATAAAATGTTTGTGATTAACAGCGACGGCAAGGCGATACCGCTCTCCTACTTTGCCAGCTGGCGACCAGCCAACGCGCCGCTGTCGGTGAACCATCAGGGGCTGTCGGCGGCGTCGACCATCTCCTTTAACCTGCCCGCCGGTTCGTCGCTTTCCGAGGCCAGCGACGCGATCAACCGCGCGATGACGCAGCTCGGCGTGCCGTCCACCGTGCGCGGCAGCTTTGCCGGGACCGCGCAGGTATTCCAGGAGACGATGAACTCGCAGGTGATTTTGATTCTGGCCGCCATCGCCACGGTCTATATTGTGCTGGGCGTCCTGTATGAGAGCTACGTTCACCCGCTGACCATCCTCTCGACGCTGCCGTCGGCGGGCGTGGGGGCGTTGCTGGCGCTGGAGCTGTTTGGCGCGCCGTTCAGCCTGATCGCGCTTATCGGAATTATGCTGTTAATCGGCATCGTAAAGAAAAACGCCATCATGATGGTGGACTTCGCGCTGGACGCCCAGCGCAACGGCAACCTCTCGCCGGAAGAGGCGATCTTCCAGGCCTGCCTGCTGCGCTTCCGTCCGATCATGATGACCACCCTGGCGGCGCTGTTTGGCGCGCTGCCGCTGGTTATCTCGGGCGGCGATGGCTCAGAGCTGCGCCAGCCGCTGGGGATCACCATCGTCGGCGGCCTGGTGATGAGCCAGCTGCTGACGCTGTACACCACGCCGGTGGTCTATCTGTTCTTCGACCGCCTGCGGCTGCGCTTTTCGCGTAAAAACAGAGAAACGGTAAACGGGTAAATGACTGAGCTTCCCAGCAACGTTCGCTGGCAATTGTGGATAGTCGCCTTCGGCTTCTTTATGCAGTCGCTGGATACGACCATCGTTAACACCGCCCTCCCCTCCATGGCGAAAAGCCTGGGGGAGAGCCCGCTGCATATGCACATGGTGATTGTCTCCTACGTGCTGACGGTTGCGGTGATGCTGCCTGCCAGCGGCTGGCTGGCGGACAAAGTGGGCGTGCGGAATATTTTTTTCACGGCTATTGTGCTGTTTACCGCTGGCTCGCTGTTTTGCGCCCAGGCCAGCACCCTCGACCAGCTGGTGACGGCGCGCGTGCTGCAGGGCGTCGGCGGGGCGATGATGGTGCCCGTCGGGCGGTTAACGGTGATGAAGATTGTGCCACGCGAGCAGTACATGGCGGCGATGACCTTCGTCACCCTGCCCGGCCAGGTGGGGCCGCTGCTGGGGCCGGCGCTCGGCGGGATGCTGGTGGAGTACGCCTCCTGGCACTGGATCTTCTTGATCAATCTGCCGGTGGGCATCATCGGCGCCATCGCCACCCTGACGCTGATGCCGAATTACAAAATGCAGACGCGGCGCTTTGATTTCTTAGGCTTTATTCTGCTGGCGGCGGGCATGGCTACGCTCACCCTGGCGCTCGACGGGCAAAAGGGACTGGGGATCTCCGCCCTGACGCTCGGGGTGCTGGTGGTTATCGGCATCACCGCCATTTTGTGGTATCTGTGGCATGCTCGCGGGAATGACCAGGCGCTGTTCAGCCTGAACTTATTTAAAAATCCCACCTACCGCCTTGGCCTGTTCGGCAGCTTCGCCGGACGTATCGGCAGCGGCATGCTGCCGTTTATGACGCCCGTGTTTCTGCAAATTGGCATGGGGTTTTCGCCGTTCCACGCGGGCCTGATGATGATCCCGATGGTGCTCGGCAGCATGGGGATGAAGCGCATCGTGGTGCAGGTGGTGAACCGCTTTGGCTACCGTCACGTGCTGGTGGCCGCCACGCTGGGGCTGTCGCTGGTCAGCCTGCTGTTTATGGCCGTGGCGCTGATGGGCTGGTACTACGTCCTGCCGCTGGTGCTGTTCTGTCAGGGGATCGTCAACTCCATGCGCTTCTCATCGATGAATACCCTGACGCTGAAAGACCTGCCGGACGATCTGGCGAGCAGCGGCAACAGCCTGCTGTCGATGATCATGCAGCTCTCCATGAGCGTCGGCGTGACCATCGCGGGGTTACTGCTCGGCATGTACGGCCAGCATCACCTCAGCGTCGACACGCCGGTGGCGCATCAGGTCTTTTTGTATACCTATCTCAGCATGGCGGTCATCATCGCCCTGCCCGCTTTCATCTTCGCCAGAGTGCCGGATGATACCAGAAAGAACGTCGTGATTAGGCGCGGCAAAAGGAGTGGCTCATGAAATTCTGGCGTCCGGGTATTACCGGCAAGCTCTTCGTGGCGATCTTCGCCACCTGTATCGTCCTGCTGATCACCATGCACTGGGCGGTGCGGATCAGCTTTGAGCGCGGTTTTATTGATTACATTAAGCATGGCAATGAACAGCGTTTACAGGGCTTAAGCGATGCGCTGAGTGAACAGTACGCCCAGCACGGCAACTGGCGTTTTCTGCGCAACAATGACCGCTTTATTTTCCAGATCCTGCGCTCGCTGGAGCACGATGCCGGCGACGATCGGCCTGGCCCGGGCATGCCGCCGCACGGCTGGCGCACCCAGTTCTGGGTGATTGACCAGGATATGCGCACGCTGGTTGGGCCGCGCGCCCCGATACCGCCGGACGGCACCCGCCGGGCGATTAAGGTGAATAACGCGATCGTCGGCTGGGTTATCGCCTCACCGGTGGAGCGCCTGACGCGCAACACCGATATCAACTTTGACCGCCAGCAGCGCCGGACCAGTTGGCTGATCGTCGCTCTCTCCACCCTGCTCGCCGCGCTCGCCACCTTCCCGCTGGCGCGCGGTCTGCTCGCGCCGGTGAAACGGCTGGTGGAAGGCACGCACAAGCTGGCCGCCGGGGATTTCACCACCCGCGTCGACACCCGCAGCCAGGACGAACTGGGCAAGCTGGCGCAGGACTTTAACCAGCTCGCCAGCACGCTGGAGAAAAACCAGCAGATGCGCCGCGACTTTATGGCCGATATTTCCCACGAGCTGCGCACCCCGCTGGCAGTGCTGCGCGGCGAGCTGGAGGCGATTCAGGACGGCGTACGCCAGTTTACGCCCGAATCGGTGGCCTCTCTGCAGGCGGAGGTGGGTACGCTCACCAAGCTGGTGGACGATCTCCACCAGCTTTCCATGTCCGACGAAGGCGCACTGGCCTACCAGAAGGCGCCCGTCGATGTCATTAACGTGCTGGAGGTGGCGAGCGGCGCCTTCCGGGAACGGTTTGCCAGCCGCAACCTGAAAATCGACCTCTCCCTGCCGGACAGCGCGGTGGTGTTTGGCGACAAAGACCGGCTGATGCAGCTGTTCAACAACCTGCTGGAAAACAGCCTGCGCTACACCGACAGCGGCGGCGGGCTGCATATCTCCGGCAGGCAGGACAACGGGCGCTTCGCCCTCACCTTCGCGGATTCCGCCCCCGGCGTGCAGGACGCGCAGCTGGAAAAATTGTTCGAGCGCTTTTACCGCACCGAAGGCTCCCGCAACCGCGCCAGCGGCGGTTCCGGCCTGGGGCTGGCGATTTGCGTTAACATCGTCGAGGCGCATAATGGCACCATTCGCGCCGCCCATTCGCCTTTTGGCGGGGTTAGCATTACAGTAGAGTTACCTCTGGAACGGGATTTATCGAGAGAAGTATGACCGAGTTACCGATTGACGAAAACACGCCGCGCATTTTGATCGTCGAAGACGAACCCAAGCTGGGACAGCTGCTGATCGACTATTTACGCGCGGCCAGCTATGCCCCGTCACTGATCAGCCACGGCGACCAGGTGCTGCCGTACGTGCGCCAGACTCCGCCGGATCTTATCCTGCTGGATTTAATGCTGCCGGGCGTTGACGGCCTGACCCTGTGCCGGGAGATTCGTCGCTTCTCCGACGTGCCTATTGTCATGGTCACCGCCAAAATTGAAGAGATTGACCGCCTCCTGGGGCTCGAAATCGGCGCGGACGACTACATCTGCAAGCCCTACAGCCCGCGTGAGGTGGTGGCCCGCGTGAAAACCATTCTGCGCCGCTGCAGGCCGAAGCGCGAGCTTCAGATGCTGGACGCCGAAAGCCCGCTGATTGTGGATGAGAGCCGCTTCCAGGCGAGCTGGCGCAGCAAGCTGCTGGACCTCACCCCTGCGGAGTTCCGCCTGCTGAAAACCCTCTCCCACGAGCCGGGAAAAGTCTTCTCACGCGAACAGCTGCTGAACCACCTGTACGACGATTACCGCGTGGTGACCGATCGCACCATCGACAGCCACATCAAAAACCTGCGCCGCAAGCTGGAGGCGCTGGACGCCGAGCAGTCATTTATTCGTGCGGTGTACGGCGTGGGGTATCGCTGGGAAGCGGATGCGTGCAGGATTGCCTAGTTAGCCGCTGGTTAATCCAGGCCGGGTAAGGCGAAGCCGTCACCCGGCACAATAACTTTACCTCCCTGCCCCGCAGCGCTACAATGCCCGCCCTTAAAGTGGGGGATCTCCCCTTACCGCTGCACCTGGTGCATGCGGATCTGACCTGTCATCAGAACGAGAACAAACATGTTTAAACCGGAACTCCTTTCCCCGGCGGGAACGCTGCAAAATATGCGTTACGCTTTCGCCTATGGCGCCGACGCCGTGTATGCGGGCCAGCCACGCTACTCGCTGCGCGTGCGTAACAACGAATTCAACCACGAGAACCTGCAGCTCGGCATCAACGAGGCGCATGCTCTGGGTAAAAAATTCTACGTGGTGGTGAATATCGCGCCGCACAACGCCAAGCTGAAAACGTTCATCCGCGACCTGAAGCCGGTGGTGGATATGGGGCCGGACGCGCTGATCATGTCGGACCCGGGTTTAATCATGCTGGTTCGGGAGAACTTCCCGGAAATGGATATTCACCTCTCCGTACAGGCTAACGCCGTCAACTGGGCGACGGTAAAGTTCTGGAAGCAGATGGGGCTGACCCGCGTCATTCTGTCTCGCGAGCTTTCGCTGGAAGAGATTGAAGAAATCCGCACTCAGGTGCCGGACATGGAAATTGAAATCTTCGTTCACGGCGCGCTGTGCATGGCCTACTCCGGCCGCTGCCTGCTCTCTGGCTATATCAACAAGCGTGACCCGAACCAGGGCACCTGCACCAACGCCTGCCGCTGGGAATATAACGTCCAGGAAGGCAAAGAGGACGATATCGGCAACATCGTCCACAAGCATGAGCCGATCCCGGTGACCAACGTCGAACCTACGCTGGGCATCGGCGCGCCAACCGACAGCGTGTTTATGATTGAAGAAGCCAAGCGTCCGGGCGAGTACATGACCGCCTTTGAAGACGAGCACGGCACCTACATCATGAACTCAAAAGATCTGCGCGCCATCGCCCACGTTGAGCGCCTGACGCAGATGGGCGTGCACTCCCTGAAGATCGAAGGCCGCACCAAATCCTATTACTATTGCGCGCGTACCGCGCAGGTGTACCGCAAAGCCATCGACGATGCGGCGGCCGGTAAACCGTTCGATACCAGCCTGCTGGAAACGCTGGAAGGCCTGGCGCACCGCGGCTATACCGAAGGCTTCCTGCGCCGCCATACCCACGACGACTACCAGAACTACGAGCACGGCTACTCCGTTTCCGAGCGCCAGCAGTTTGTCGGCGACTTCACCGGCGAGCGCAAAGGCGCGCTGGCGGCCGTGGCGGTGAAAAACAAGTTCACCAAAGGCGACAGCCTGGAGCTGATGACCCCGCAGGGCAACATGAACTTCACGCTGGAGCATCTGGAAAACGGCAAAGGCGAAGCGATTGAGGTTGCGCCGGGCGACGGGCATACCGTCTGGCTGCCGGTTCCGGAAGAGGTGGAGCTGAAGTTCGCGCTGCTGATGCGTAACTTCAACGGTGAAAGCACACGTAATCCACACGGCAAATAGTCAATCAGGGAAATTTTTTCGCGCTGGGATAATTCTTAGAATCGGATCACATACCGCTTCGTTCAATACGGGTATTATCCCCCCGCTGAAAAACATAACCCATAAATGCTAGCTGTACCAGGAACCACCTCCTTAGCCTGCGTAATCTCCCTTACGCGGGCTTATTTTTTGCCTTCTCTCTCCTCAATCCAGGCAATGAGTTCGTCGATTTGCTTCTCTGAGAACACGGCGATCCCATTCTCAGCGAGCAACGACGCAGCACCCCCCCTCCCCGCTTTCTGTATACCGCGAAACGATCCGTCATAAATAAACTCACTGCCGCACGTTGGGCTGCCATCGGTTAACAATGCAGCGCTACACCCCGACGCCTGAGCAGCGCGTAGCGCGAGCCAGGCTGCAAGCTGATAATGTGCGGTCACATCCTGCCCGGTATTTTCCATAATTCTGGCTTGCCCGTGCATCACGTCTTTGCCATCAGCGAATTTAATCTCTGCCGGAGGACGCGGTACAGGCAGCCCGGCAGCCAATTCAGGGCAGTGGATAACCAGACGTTGTTCCTGTTGCCAGCGAGCGAGTTGCGCGTTCATTCGCGCTTTTTCACTTCCGTTATAACGGACCCTGAAGCCCATCAGACAAGCGCTTACCAAAATTTTATTCATCATCACTTTCCTGTGATTACATTAATCTCATCGCTGAAGTGTAACGCGCTTTCGGGCATATTTTGTTCCTTTCATCCTGTTCTTACCCGCTTTTTCCCTCTCTGCTATACACTCTTACTAACGCTAAAAAAGGGAGCAGCGAGGATGGCAACCTATCCAGACAGTTTATTGATTCTCAATGGCAAAAGTGCAGGCAACGATCCGTTGCGTCAGGCGATTATGGGTTTGCGTGACGACGGCGCACGTATCCACGTGCGCGTGACGTGGGAAAAAGGCGACGCGGCACGCTATATCAACGAAGGCTTAGCGTTAGGTATCAGCACCATCATTTCCGGCGGCGGCGACGGCACCATCAATGAGATCGCCTCTGCGATTATCGACCTGCCACCGGCAGATCGCCCGGTGATGGGCATATTACCGCTCGGCACCGCCAATGATTTTGCCACCAGCGCCGGGATCCCGGAAGATTTAGAGAAGGCGCTTCAGCTGGCGATCCTCGGCAAAGCCACCGCCGTGGATATCGCCCAGGTGAATGACAAAACCTGCTTTATCAATATGGCGACGGGTGGATTCGGCACGCGCATTACCAGCGAAACGCCGGAAAAACTGAAGGCGGCGCTGGGCGGCGTGTCGTACCTGATCCACGGATTGATGCGTATGGACACCCTCAAGCCGGACCGATGCGAAATTCGCGGTGAGGATTTTCAGTGGCAGGGTGACGCGCTGGTGATTGGGATTGGCAACGGACGTCAGGCAGGCGGCGGACAGCAGCTCTGCCCGGAGGCGCTGATTAACGATGGTCAGCTACAGCTGCGCATTTTCACCGGCGACGGTCTGCTGCCCGCGCTGTTTACCACGCTGACGCAGCCGGAAGAGAGCCCGAATATCATTGACGGTAAATCGGCGTGGTTCGAGGTGAATGCGCCGCACGGGATGACGTTTAACCTCGACGGAGAGCCGCTGAGCGGAACGCAGTTCCGCATTGAGGTGTTGCCCGGCGCGCTGCAGTGCAGGCTGCCGCCGGACTGTGTGCTTTTGCGCTGATGTTTCACACGGTGCGCGATGATGCCCTCACCCCAACCCTCTCCCACAGGGAGAGGGAGATGGAGACGTCAGGCAATTGTGACTTTACTGTCCAGATAGACGTCCTGAACAGCATTGATCAGCTTCACGCCGTCGGCCATTGATTTCTTGAACGCCTTACGGCCAAGGATCAGCCCCATGCCGCCCGCGCGTTTGTTGATAACCGCCGTACGCACCGCATCGGACAGGTCGGTATCACCGCCCGCCGCGCCGCCGGAGTTGATCAGCCCCGCGCGGCCCATATAGCAGTTCGCCAGCTGGTAGCGCACCAGGTCGATCGGGTTATCGCTGGTCAGCTTGCTGTAAACGCGGTCATCGGTGTAACCGAAGTTCACCGCCTTATAGCCACCGTTATTCTCCGCCATTTTCTGCTTCACGATGTCCGCGCCGATGGTGGCCGCCAGATGGTTCGCCTGGCCGGTCAGGTCGGCGGAGACGTGATAATCCACCCCGTCTTTTTTGAACGCCGAGTTACGCAGGTAGGCCCAGAGCACGGTCACCATGCCCAGTTCGTGCGCGCGCTCAAACGCTGCGGAGATCTCTTCAATCTGACGACGAGACTGTTCAGAGCCGAAGTAAATCGTCGCCCCGACGGCCACCGCCCCCATGTTGAACGCCTGCTCGACGCTGGCGTAGAGGGTCTGGTCATACTCGGTGGGGTAGCTGAGAGTTTCGTTGTGATTCAGCTTCACGAGGAACGGAATGCGGTGGGCATAGCGACGCGAAACCGAAGCCAGCACGCCGTAGGTGGAGGCTACACAGTTACAGCCCGCTTCAATCGCCAGCTCAACTATGTTCTTCGGATCGAAGTAGAGCGGGTTCGCCGCGAAAGAGGCGCCCGCCGAGTGCTCAACGCCCTGGTCCACCGGCAGAATAGAGAGATACCCGGTACCGCCGAGTCGCCCGGTGTTGTAGAGGGTCTGCATGTTTCGCAGAACCGCAGGCGGACGGTTGTTGTCCACCATCACGCGGTCAACGTAGTCGTGACCAGGCAGGTAAAGCTGGTCGGCTGGAATGGTCATACAACGATGCTGTAAAAGGCTGTCGGCGTCTTTGCCAAGCAACTGCGCAATATCAGTCATGTGATACTCCCGTAAATCCGACGTCGTGTCGGTGTGTGTTTATCCAGTCCCATCTTTTATGGGCAGACTAAGCCTGGTACCGACTTAACAGATTTTCCACCATATGCATTTTTTTTCAGCACAATCTGCTGGCTCGATTCGTGTACAACAAAACTGTTACATTGATCAAACAATCGCCACAAAGGTATTTAAAAGGTATTATTGAGTGGTATGTTAAAGGCGTACCTTATCTGACATGCAGGATTAAAAAATGAAAACGAAAGTCCAACTGTCATTCATGATGTTTGTTGAATGGTTTATCTGGGGCGCGTGGTTTGTGCCATTGTGGCTGTGGCTGAGCAAAAGCGGGTTTACCGCCGGGGAAATTGGCTGGTCTTACGCCTGTACCGCGATTGCCGCGATCCTCTCTCCTATCCTGGTCGGCTCGCTGACGGACCGTTTCTTCGCCGCGCAGAAAGTACTGTCGATGCTGATGTTCGCCGGCGCGATCCTGATGTACTTCGCCGCGCAGCAAACCCAGTTCAGCACCTTCTTCCCGCTGCTGCTGGTCTATTCCCTGACCTATATGCCGACCATCGCGCTGACCAATAGCATTGCCTTCGCGAACGTGGACGACGTTGAGGCTGATTTCCCGCGTATCCGCGTGATGGGCACCATCGGCTGGATCGCCTCGGGGCTGGCGTGCGGGTTCCTGCCACAGATGCTCGGCTACAGCGATATTTCCGATACCAATATTCCGCTGCTGATGACCGCAGCCAGCTCCGCCCTGCTCGGCGTCTTTGCCCTGTTCTTGCCGAACACGCCGCCGAAAAGTACCGGTAAGCTGGATTTCAAAGTGATGCTGGGGCTGGATGCGCTGGTCCTGCTGCGCGACAAAAACTTCCTGGTGTTCTTCTTCTGCTCGTTCCTGTTCGCCATGCCGCTGGCCTTCTACTACATCTTCGCCAACGGCTATCTCACCGAAGTGGGGATGAAAAACGCCACCGGCTGGATGACGCTCGGCCAGTTCTCTGAAATCTTCTTTATGCTCGCCCTGCCGTTCTTTACCAAACGCTTTGGTATTAAGAAGGTCTTGCTGCTGGGCCTGATTACCGCCGCCATCCGCTACGGCTTCTTCGTTTACGGCGGTGCGGAGCAGTACTTCACCTACGCCCTGCTGTTCCTCGGCATCCTGCTGCACGGCGTGAGCTATGACTTCTACTACGTGACCGCGTATATCTACGTGGATAAAAAAGCGCCGGTGCACATGCGCACCGCCGCGCAAGGCCTGATTACGCTGTGCTGTCAGGGGTTTGGTAGCCTGCTGGGTTATCGCCTGGGCGGCGTGATGATGGAAAAAATGTTCGCTTACAAAGAGCCGGTGAATGGGCTGACCTTCAACTGGGCCGGAATGTGGACATTTGGTGCAGTCATGATTGCCGTGATTGCCGTGCTGTTTATGCTGTTTTTCCGCGAATCGGATAAAGAGATCACCGCAATTGAGGTGGTTGATGGCGATACCGCGCTGACACAAGGGGAAGTTAAATGAAACAAGACCGTATTCTCGGGGCCCTTTACGGCCAGGCGTTAGGGGATGCGATGGGCATGCCGTCGGAGCTGTGGCCGAGAAAGCGCGTCAAGGCGCACTTCGGCTGGATCGACCGCTTTTTACCCGGCCCGGCAGAGAATAACGCGGCCTGCTATTTCAAACAGGCAGAATTCACCGATGACACCTCGATGGCGCTGTGCCTGGCCGATGCGATCATCGAGTGCGACGGGGAGATTAACGCGGACGTTATCGGCAAGCATATCCTGAACTGGGCGCTCGACTTCGACGCGTTTAACAAGAACGTGCTCGGCCCGACCTCCAAAATCGCGCTTAACGCGATTCGTGACGGGAAACCGGTCAGCGAGCTGGACAACAACGGCGTGACTAACGGGGCGGCGATGCGCGCCTCCCCGCTGGGCTGCCTGCTCCCGGCGACGCGGCTGGAGCACTTTGTGAACCAGGTGGCGCAGGCCTCCAGCCCGACGCATAAATCGGATCTCGCCATTGCCGGCGCGGTGGTGATTGCCTGGGCGATTTCCCGCGCCATCGACGGGGAACGCTGGCAGAACATCGTCGATGCCCTGCCGGGGATCGCCCGCTATGCGCAGGAGGCGAAAACCACCACCTTCAGCGCGTCGCTCGCAGCGCGCATTGAGCTGGCGCTTAAGACCGTGCGGGACGCCAACGGCATCGACTCCGCCAGCGAGCAGATTTATCAGCTCACTGGCGCGGGTACCAGCACCATTGAGTCCGTTCCGGCAGCCATCGCGATGGTGGAGCTGGCGGGAACCGACCCGAACCGCTGCGCCATTTTATGCGCCAATCTGGGTGGCGATACCGACACCATTGGCGCGATGGCGACGGCCATCTGCGGCGCGCTCCACGGCGTGCAGGCCATTGACCCGGCGCTCAAAGCCGAACTCGACGCCGTTAATCAGCTCGATTTCGGTCACTACGGCGAAAAACTGCTGCACTTCAGGGAGCAAAGGGAGGGCGTATGAATTCTTTTGCCCAACGTCTCGACACCCTGCACGCCACGCGCCCGGTGACGGTGCTGGGCGCGGCGGTGATTGACGTCATCGCCGACGCCTACGCCCTGCCCTGGCGCGGGTGTGATATCGAGCTTAAACAGCAGGGGGTGAATATCGGCGGCTGCGCGCTGAATATCGCCATCGCCCTGAAACGGCTCGGCATTGCGGCGCAAAACGCCCTTCCCGTCGGCCACGGCGTGTGGGCGGATATTATTCGTAACGCAATGGCGAAGCAGGATCTGCACAGCGCCGTGGAGGCTGAAATCGGCGACAACGGCTGGTGTCTGGCCCTGGTGGAGCCTGACGGCGAACGCACCTTTATGTCCTTTAGCGGCGTCGAGAACCAGTGGCAGCAGCGCTGGCTTGACGAGCTAAACGTCCCGCAAAATAGCCTGGTTTATCTCTCCGGCTACCAGCTGGCCTCGCCGTGCGGCGAGCTGCTTACGGGCTGGCTTGAAGGGCTGGAGGACGTGACGGCGCTTATCGATTTCGGCCCACGCATCGCGGATATCCCCGACGCGCTGATCGGGCGGATTATGGCCTGCAGGCCGATCGTGTCGCTTAATCGTCAGGAAGCGGAGCTCGCTGCTGAAAGGCTGGGCGTTGAGGCTGAAAACCTGGGCGAGGAGTGGCAGCAGCGCTTCGGCGCCGCGCTGATTGTGCGGCATGATAAAGACGGTGCTGTCTGGTATGACGGCGACGCATCGGGCGTTGTTCCGGCGTTTCCCGCCACGGTAGTGGACACCATCGGCGCTGGTGACAGCCACGCGGGCGGCACGCTTGCCGGGCTGGCGGCGGGATGGTCGCTGGCAGACGCCGTTCTGCTGGGGAATGCCGTGGCGTCCTGGGTGGTGAGCCATCGCGGCGGCGACTGCGCGCCCACTCGTGAGGAATTACTCCTCGCACACAAAGACGTATAGGTCGCTGCGACAGTAGCTGATGCTGTACTCAATCGGCCGGTGCTGCTGGTCAAGCGCAACCTGCTTGATCACCAGCACCGGTATTTTTTCGTCCATCTTAATGTGCGCCTGAAACTCGCTGTCCGGCATGCGGGCGCTGACCCGTGAACGGGTGCGCTGCGGGAAGATATTCTGACTGCGGAAGTAGTCGTACAGCGAAATCCCTATCGCATCCGGTTCGGGAATGAGCCCGACCGGCACCCAGGACTCTTCAATCGACACCGCATCGTCATCCACATAGCGAATACGCTTCAGCAAAAAGACGTCGCTGTTCGGCTCCAGCGACAGGTGGCCCGCCACCTCTTCCGGGCATTTCACCACGCGTTTATTGACCCACAGCGTATTTGGCGTTTTACCGCGTAGTACCACCTGCTGAGAGAACCCGCGCGCTTCCTTGAGCGAGTATTCGAAGATGTTGTTAATTTGCGTGCCGTAACCCCGGGCACGCGTGACAACGCCCTCGGCTTCCAGCGCCTGCATCGCTTTGCGCACGGTGATCCGCGACACGCCGGTTAACTGGCTCAGATCGCGCTCGCCGGGCAAAATGTTCCCGTGCTCCAGCACGCCGCTGCGCACCGCGTTTTTTACCGTTTCGGCAAATTTCAGGTACAGCGGCGTGTTGTCAGGCGCGGCGATCCGTTCAGTCAGTTGAGCGATTAACCGGGTATGCGCTTGTTCCATCTCTGTTTTCTCAGGCGTGGTGTTTCCTGCCAGTATACTGGGTTACCACCACGCATGAAAATGATGAACCGGCCCAATACCGTGACCGACTTCCAGAGTATCGGCTTTTGCCAGCGCCGCCGAGAGCCAGATTTTCGCTTCTCGCACCGTATCAGCCCAGCCGTCATGCCGCGGGCGTAGCGCCGCCAGCGCGGCGGAGAGGGTGCACCCCGTGCCGTGGGTGTTTTTGGTCTGTACGCGCGGAGCCGTAAAACGTTGCTCGCCGTCGCGGGTAAAGAGCCAGTCCGGGCTTTCAGCGTCATCCAGATGACCGCCTTTCATCAGCACCGCCCCGCAGCCCATCGCCAGCAGCGCATACCCCTGCTCTTTCATTTCGCGTTCAGTTTGCGCGTGCGACGTGCCTAACAGCGCGGCGGCTTCCGGCAGATTGGGCGTGATGAGCGCCACCTGCGGCAGCAGCTTATTGCGGAGCGTCTCAACGGCGGAGGCGGAGAGCAGCGGATCGCCGCTTTTTGCCAGCATGACGGTATCCAGCACCACGTTTTGCACCTGATAGCGTTTAAGCCGCTCGGCCACCGCCTCCACAATATCCGTCTCGGCCAGCATGCCGATCTTGGTGGTATCAATCCGCACGTCGCTGAACACCGAATCCAGCTGCGCGGCAACAAAATCCGGCTCGATACGGTAGACCGACTGCACGCCGCGCGTGTTTTGCGCCACCAGCGCGGTAATCACCGAGCAGCCATACGCGCCAAGGGCCGAGAAAGTTTTCAGATCGGCCTGGATGCCCGCGCCGCCGCTGGGGTCGGTACCGGCAATGGTCAGGGCGTTAATCCGCTTCATGCCTGTTCCTCCAGCGTATAGAGCGCATCCAGGAAGGCGCTGGCAAAACTGCCCGGGCCACGCGACTGCGCAGCGGCGACCGTTCCGGCCCGCTTCATCCATCCGCAGGCGGCAGCAATGTTATCCAGCCGGTCCCCCGGCAGCGAGCAGCTCGCCGCCACAACGGCAGAAAGCGCGCACCCGGTTCCCACTACGCGCGTCATTAACGGGTCTCCGCCCGTTACCGTTCGGGTCCGTTCTCCGTCAGTGATGTAGTCCACCTCGCCGGTGACCACCACAATGGCATGGGTCTGGCGGGCCAACGCCTGAGCGGCAGGCAACGCGCTGGCGGCGGTGTCTGTGGTATCAACGCCGCGCCCACCCGCGCTCATTCCGGCCAGAGCCAGGATTTCGGAGGCGTTGCCGCGAATGGTGGTCGGGTTCAGGGCCAAAATTTGATGGCAAAAACGGGTGCGGAACGTCAGGGCACCCACCGCAACCGGGTCCAGCGTCCAGGGTTTGCCTGCCGCCACCGCGCTTTCAATCGCCCGACGCATCGACTGGGCGCGCGGTGCGGTCAGCGTGCCGACGTTAATCAGCAGCGCATCGGCGATGGCGGCAAACTGTTCGGCCTCTTCGGCCTCAATCACCATCGCCGGGGATGCGCCAAGGGCCAGCAAAACGTTGGCCGTAAAGGTCTGTACGACATCGTTGGTCATGCAGTGGGTCAGCGGAGAACGGGTACGGAAGTGGTGTAAAACGTGTAAATCGAGCAGGTCAGGCTGCATGGGTTCGCTCCTGCCTTGCGTGAAGAAGCGATGACCGGGAAGGCATCTGACTTCCCTACGCTGGCATTATCCAGATCAGGTAATACGGGTATTTCTCAGCCTTCAACGAAGAAGGGCACCCCGAGTCAAAGCTATATAAAACAATCAGTTACACAGAAACAAATTGTAGATGCTTAGTGTAACCGGGGGTAGGGATCAGGCGCAAGGATTTTCGATTTACAACGAAATTCAAGTCTGCCGCCAGAAGATAAATAGAGATTTTTTATTGAGTTTATATTACATAAATACTACTTTTGGCACCATCGAAATAGAATCCACGCCAAGGATAAGCCAATAGACAAAATAACTAAACACACTTCAAAAGACGTTTAAAAGTAGATAACAGATTCCCTTATTGTTACTCATAGCTTGCAATTTATATGAATCCAATGAATACATCCCAGGTATTTATCTATCATGGGAATAATTGATAATATAATTTCTTCTGATAATATAAACCTTTTGCATTGTGAGGGATCTACATGCACGATTTCAGATTGTTCATGATATGGGATGCAGCAAGGGAACTTAAACCCGAAGATTTTCAATACATACTGAGACCGGAAGTCACTTTTGAAAGAGCAAGAATCTACTACGATCTTGATTCTGACAACTATTCTTATTTTAGCCTCCATCAAATGCCAAACAGAAAGAGTGGGTTTGTAAATCCTCATTCAGCCAAATATGATCGTAAACGTAATGGTCTGTACGATGGTGCATATGATCACACACAGCATAATATAGATACTGGCTGGCTTATCGGAATAGACACCACTGAAAAATGGGATTACTTCAAACATCCCTTTTATTTTGATGAAAAGGGTGATCTTGTTTATGATTGCTTTATGGAACATTGGCATTCATGGTTTGAAATGAAAGTAAAAGAAGCATATGAAAAGTGTTTAAATGATCATCAGGGAAGGAAACCAGCGCCTACACAAAAAATTCATTATTCAGATGCCCCTATACAACATGCGCAATCAGCTAAGACCATCAATAGCAAAGCAGCAGGACGTTTATTGGCCGCTGGCGGAATTTATAATGGAAACATTGAAGGGTTCAGAAAAACTGCAGAACAATTAGGCGGTGAAGCTATACAGGGTTATGACCAGGTATTAAATGAACAAACCGCAGGTACAGCTATTGCAGCGTCTTCAATTCTGTTAGCGAAAAGACCTAATAGTAAGTCTTTTGAAGAAGTGTATCGCTACTTAGGCAAAGTCAGGGGAAAGACAAAACTATTAAACAATATAGAAGTAAAAGAAATAAACGTGACCCTTCAGAAACTATGTTTCTAAGGAAAGAATTTAATAATATTGTGAGGAAGAAATTTCTTAATCAGTTATCCAATTCCTCAGATGCTGCTAACGTCTTCGAACCTTCGGATTTGTTCAAAATGAGTAAGGGTACAGCACCAGATGGCTGGGGAGTTCATCATAAACTACCATTGGATGATGGTGGTACAAATGCCTTTGATAACCTATCATTGGTTGAAAAAGAACCGTTTCATAAGGTGTTAACAAATATGCAGAGAACATCGACAAGAGGTATGCTACCGGGAGAGAGCAAAGTAACTCCATGGGTTATGCCTACTGGATCGATTTATCCGCTTAAATAATTTGATGGGTATGAAAATGAAATCAAATGTAACAGACTTGCTAATCGAATTAAGAAAGATGATGACCGATTTAGAATACCCAATCGAGCACCCTATTAACGCATCATTTCTTGATAGTCTAACAAAAAAACGCAGAAAAACCGCATCACCAATACTGGATCAAATCGGAAATGAAACTTGTCTTCTTTTAGTTAATCAACCTGACTATACTAAATTCATCGAAAAAATGGATGGATTTGAGTATAACGGCCTGACAATGTTCAGTTTATCAATTCCAGAACCAATAGTTAAAAACTTGTTCATTATGAATGAGTTTTATCGCAATAATGATTATTTAGATCCCGAATTACAAGAACGATTAGTTATTGGGGAGGATGGAATGTCATTGTTTACTTATGATACAAAAATGAATTTATTTGAAATTCGTGACAATGCCTCTTCAGAGTCGATATATGGTTCATTTGATAACTTCACTGATTTCTTAAGAGAGATCCTTGATACTGTCGCATAGTCTGTGAATGGGGGCATAAGAGTCCCCTTCTCCTACGCTATCCATTTTTTATAACAATCTAAGATTAACGTAGCCCCATTTGTATGGGGCTTTGTTCTGGCCCATTAATAAATAATTTTATTCCAGCTGCCACGCCCCGCCAGCAATAAGCGACGCACTCCCCGTCCAGGCAAACATTGCCAGTTCGCGCGCCCCTTCATCAGGATAAATGCGGCTGCTCAGGCATGCCTCCCCTTCATTGATAAACACTTCCACTGACGAGCTGTCAACGAACAGGCGCAGGCTTAGCGTGTCGTTCAGATTCAGCGCGACGCTTCGGGTACCGCACAGGCCATACTGCGGATAATAACGCTCCAGCACCAGGCGCTGCATCTGCGCATCAACGTAGAGACGGAATCCGTCGCCAAGACGAATGCCGTACTGCTCCGCGCTGCTGTTAGAACAGTCCCACTGCAGAATGACCTCCATCGCATCGCAGCTTTCCACCTGAACGATCTGCTGATTGTTGAGCGTGCTCACCGGCCAAGGGGACCACGCTCCCCGCAAGCTTTCCACTTCTCTGGCTGGCCGCATCTGCAGGCGGTTATCCGCGCTTAGCGTCAGTTCGCGCGGTAAAGAGAGCATGCCAGCCCACCCGTCCTGCTGTTCCGGAAGGGGAGATTCCCACATGTCCAGCCAGCCGATAACGATGCGGCGGCCGTCAGGCGTCAGGAAGCTTTGTGGCGCATAGAAATCATGCCCGCTATCCATCTCCACAAACTCACCTTCACGCACGAAAGGTTGGCCGGGCTGCCACTCCCCCAGCAGGTAACCGCTCTGGAAAAGATTGCGATTTTTGAATCCCTCCGCAGCCAGCCCCTGAGGTGAAAACATCAGCACGCGTTTGCCGTTGAGGGTGAAAAAGTCCGGGCATTCCCACATATAACCCATCTCTTTTTCAGCCACCGCAAGCACGCCCATATCCTGCCATTCGCGCAGGTCGTCAGAACGGTAAACACGCACCTGGCCCGTCTCGCCATCCCGCGCGCCGACAACCATGTACCAGCGCTCCCCTTCCCGCCACACTTTTGGATCGCGAAAGTGATGCAGCCCAGGCGGCGTGTCAACGATCGTTCCTTGCCGCGTAAAATGGACGCCATCACGGCTGGTTGCCAGGCACTGCACCTGGTAAAGGTTAGCCTCGTCATCCGGATCGCCGTGGAATTTGTGGCCGGTATAAATCAGCGCCAGCGTATCGCCATCCACCACCGCCGAGCCGGAAAAACAGCCGTCCTTATCTTCTGGCCCTTCCGGTGCCAGCGCCACCGGGAGGTGTTCCCAGCGAACTAAATCCTTGCTGCGCGCATGGCCCCAGTGCATCGGCCCCCACTGGGTCGAGTACGGATGATGCTGGTAAAACGCGTGATACCAGCCGTCAAACCACACCAGACCATTCGGGTCGTTCATCCAGCCGGCACGCGCGGCGAGGTGGTAACGCGGATACCAGCGCAGGTTAAGATCGCCGCGTTTGGCCTGTAATGCTTGTTCAGCTTTGGCAATGGAATGCATCATTTTTTACTCTTTTCAGTCAGATAGTGGAGGGTTGCGGCATGAGCGGGTCAGAAGAAGACTTACCCGAGCGCAACAGGAAGATGGATATGAGCGTGGTGCTGAACACTAACAGCCCCATAATGAGATAGGATTGGGCAAAGCCGTATTTCTCATAGCTGTAACCCGCCAGCGGCGACAGCACAGACGCAATCACCGAGCTTGTACAGGCAAAGCCCACCAGATAGAGCGTGGAAGAGAGCCGCTTATCAAAATGTAAGCTGTTGTATTTAAATACCGAGACCAGCAATACGGGCAGTTCTACCGCGTGCAGCAGCTTGGTAATGGAGATGAGCACCGGCCCCTCAACCAGACCAGATGCCACCATACGCATTGCCATCACCATTCCCGCGAATATCAGGCCGTTTTTCGCGCCGAGGCGGTTCACCAGCCACGGAGCGCAAAACATGCCCGCCGCCTCAAGGAAAACCTGGAAGGAGTTGAGATAGCCGTACATGGCGTTCCCTTCCTGCAACGTCGGGAACTGTGATGAGAAATAGACCGGGAACTGCTGATCGTAAACGCCGTAAATGCAGGTGCCGATAACGAAAAACACCAGCGCCCAGAAACGCGGCAGCGTCAGCAGGCGCAATGCGTCTTCCAGCGTCACCTTGCCACCGGACACCGCTTCCTGCATGGCGTGCGGTGCGGAAGAGACCTGAAGGCGCGCGAGCAAAACAAAAAACACCAGCCCGGCGCCGCTCGCGACAGCGAAATTCAGCTTCGGATTGATGTTAAACAGGAGCCCCGCAAAAAAGGTTGCCGCCGCCCAGCCAAGCGATCCCCACATTCTCGCCTTGCCGAACTCAAACTGGCTCTGACGGGCTACGCGTTCGGTATAGGATTCCAGCACCCCAATCCCACCGTTAAACGTCAGGCCAATAAAAATCCCGCCGAAAATACTGCCCAGCAACACGTTAATTTGCAGCAGATAGCCAAACAGCAAAAAGGCCGGACCGGAAAGAATAAGCAGACTGGTCAGAAACCAGAGCAGGTTTTTGCGCAGGCCGAGTTTGTCCTGAATAAATCCATAGCAGATTTGAGCAAACAGTGCGGAGACGGAAAGCACGGCATAGATAACGCCCGTATCCCCCGCTTTTAACCCCACTTCTTGGTGGAGCCAGATAGAGAGCAACGAACCGGAAGATGACCAGGTGACAAAAAAGAAAAACAGTAATGCGCTCAGTAAGGGATAGCTGTGAGAGTGATGCGTTTTCATCATGGCATTCTCGTGTTGGAGTAATGACCAAATGGTAACGTTAACATCCATGCTTTCTCATGCTGCCTGATTAAGATTTAAGATGTTAATCACGAAAGTTAACGTTAACATTAAGGAAGTGAGATCGCGATCATAAATTCATAACTGAGGTAAGCATGACTTAACCTGGTCATCAGCCTTCCTTTTACATCAGCGACTTAGTTGTATACCCTCTCACAGAGCATTAACGGAGTAAGAAAATGGCTTCCCTGAAGGACGTCGCAAAGCTGGCTAACGTATCGCTGATGACGGTTTCCCGCGCGCTTAACAGCCCGGAGCGCCTTAAACCGGAAACGCTGGCGCGCGTACAGTGGGCTATCGAGCAAACCAGCTACGTTCCCGATCTGTCCGCCAAGAAAATACGCGGCGCGAATGCTTCGCCTAAAACCATAGGCGTGCTGGCGCTCGATACGGTCACGACACCTTTTTCGGTGGAGATTACGCTGTCCATTGAAGAGACGGCCAGGATGCACGGCTGGAATAGCTTCGTCATGAATATGTTTGCTGACGACAATCCGGATGCCATTGTCGATCTTCTGCTCTCCCACCGGCCAGACGGGATTATCTACACCACGATGGGGTTACGTCAGGTTCCTCTTCCTGCCAAGCTGCTCACCCTCCCCTGCGTGCTGGCCAACTGCGAGAGTGTCGGTGAAAAGGTCGCCAGCTATATTCCGGATGATGAACAGGGGCAATACGCCGCCGTCAGGGCATTACTCGCAGAAGGCTATCGGCAGCCCCTGTGTCTGCATTTACCTGTGGGCCATCTGGCCACAACCCGCCGCCGTCAGGGGCTTGAACGCGCCTGCCGTGAAGCCGGAATCGACCCGGACAGCCTGGAACATGAGTATATGGCGCACGGGGATGAGCATTATCGTGATATTCCGTCCGCATTGCTGGCGCGCATCCAGAACGGCATCCCGCGGTTTGATTCCGTTATCTGCGGTAACGATCGTATCGCGTTTATGGTGTACCAGACGCTGCTGGCGCAAGGGCTTCGCATCCCTGAAGATGTCGCGGTTATCGGCTATGACAATATGGTGGGCATTGGCGAGCTGTTTTTGCCGCCTCTTTCAACGGTTCAGTTGCCCCACTACGAAATTGGTCGCCTGAGCGCCCTGCACATTATTAACGGTGAACAACACCGGGAAACGACGCGCGTTGAAAGTCCATTTTTAATGCGTGATTCCATTGCACGCGCCATGTGACTCCCGCTTTTTGTCGTTGATGGAAGAATAAGGGGTTATGAAGGCAGCATACCCCCTTCTTTTGTCAGCCAATGGCACGATTTGTCACACTCTTTTCTGTCATTTAACAACCCAAACAAATGCCGAATAAGCAATTGTTTTTATTGCCAATAAAGTGCAATTTTCTTTTTAAAAATGGTGATATTGCCTCTCCTGTGCTCCATGTCACAAAACAGTAAACAAATTAACCATTGAGCCCCGTGACAAAAGGCTCTATATTGGCGGCGTTTTTTTCAGGCCCCATCTGTTTTTTAACTTTTTATTCAATCGTGGCTCATAGCGAAGCGGCGGTTGTAGGAGTGATATGATGACGGATAAAGTCCGTATTGACACCGTAGATGCCCACAAAAGCAACGAAACCTATCTGGCCCGTCAGGCCGAGTTTGAATCTAACGTCAGGAGTTATCCGCGCAAACTGCCTTTAGCGATTACTAAAGCAGAAGGCGTGTGGATCACCGATGCAGATAATAAAGAATACCTTGACTGTTTAGCAGGCGCAGGGACCCTTGCGCTTGGCCATAACCATCCTGATGTGCTGAAAAGCATCCAAAATGTCATTACCAGCGGCTTGCCGTTACACACTCTGGATCTGACTACGCCTCTGAAAGACGCGTTTTCTGAATATCTGCTCTCTCTGCTGCCTGGTCAGGGCAAAGAGTACTGCCTGCAGTTCACCGGTCCATCCGGTGCCGACGCCGTTGAAGCGGCGCTGAAGCTGGCGAAAAAAGTGACCGGCCGTAGCGGTATCATCAGCTTCTCTGGCGGTTACCACGGCATGACCCACGGCGCACTGTCCGTGACCGGCAACCTGTCTCCGAAAGAAGCGGTTGACGGTATGATGCCAGAAGTGCAGTTCATGCCTTACCCGCACGAGTACCGCTGCCCGCTGGGTATCGGTGGTGAAGCGGGCGTGAAAGCGCTGACTTACTACTTCGACAACCTGATCAACGACGTTGAAAGCGGCGTGCGTAAACCTGCCGCGGTGATCCTGGAAGCCGTTCAGGGCGAAGGCGGCGTGAACCCGGCTCCGGCTGAGTGGTTGCAGCGCATTCGTAAAGTGACTCAGGAACACGGCATTCTGCTGATCCTCGACGAAGTTCAGGCTGGCTTTGCCCGTACCGGTAAATTCTTCGCCTTCGAACACGCGGGCATCGAGCCAGACATCATCGTGATGTCTAAAGCGGTTGGTGGCGGTCTGCCGCTGGCCGTGCTCGGTATCAAAAAGCAGTTCGACGCATGGGCGCCAGGCCACCACACCGGTACCTTCCGCGGCAACCAGCTGGCAATGGCAACCGGCCTGACGACGCTGAAAATCCTGAAAGACCAGAACATCGCGGGCAAAGTGGCTGCACAGGGCGAATGGCTGAAAGGCCAGCTGAAAGAGATGGCAAAACGTTATCCGGTCATCGGTCACGTGCGCGGTCTGGGCATGATGATCGGTATCGAGATCGTTAAGCCACACGAAGCTGCTGACCATATGGGCTGCTTCCCTGGCGACGGCGAGCTGTCTGCGCTGATTCAGAAGAAGTGCTTTGAAGCCGGTCTGATTCTGGAGCGTGGTGGTCGTAACGGTATCGTTCTGCGCCTGCTGCCTTCCCTGCTGATCAGCGACGAAGAGCTGAAAATCTTCCTGGATAAATTCGAGCAGGCACTGCTTGCTGCGGGCGTTCGCCCGGCGTAACCGGAGTAGTTGATTACGATGTCAGATTCAAACCCAATTTTGTTCTCCTCTGCGCAGAGCATTGAAGCTTACCAGCAGGCGATTGAACAAAGCACTCAGGCTGTGATGCAGTGGCTGAAGCAGCCTGAGATGTACCAGGGAAAAACGGTCGCGGAGCTGCGCGACCGTATTAAGCTGGATTTCAACCCGAAAGGGCTGGGCAACGAAGCGGCGATTGAACGCGCCGTGGAATTCTTCCTGAAAGACAGCTTGTCCGTTCATCACCCGCAGTGTGTGGCGCACCTGCACTGCCCAAGCCTGGTGGTAAGCCAGGCGGCGGAAGTGCTGATCAACGCCACTAACCAGAGTATGGACTCCTGGGATCAAAGCCCGTCCGCAACCATTATTGAGATCAAACTGATCGAGTGGCTGCGTACCCGCGTGGGTTATCAGGCTGGCGACGCGGGTGTGTTCACCAGCGGCGGTACCCAGAGCAACCTAATGGGTCTGATGCTGGCGCGTGACGCATTCTTCGCGCGTCAGGGCCACTCCGTTCAGCAGAACGGTCTGGTGGGCGATCTGCGCAAAATTCGCGTGCTGTGCTCCGAGAACGCGCACTTCTCCGTGCAGAAAAACATGGCGCTGATGGGCCTGGGCTATCAGTCCGTAGTGCAGGTGAAAACTGACGAGTTCTCCCGCATGGATCTGACCGATCTGGCGGCGAAAATCGAGCAGTGCAACGCGAACGGGGAGCAGATTCTGGCCATCGTCGCGACGGCAGGTACTACCGATGCCGGTGCTATCGATCCGCTGCGTGCCATTGCTGAACTGGCGGCGAAGCAGAATATCTGGGTACACGTTGACGCGGCCTGGGGCGGCGCGCTGCTGATGTCCGATCAGTATCGTCACTACCTGGACGGCATCGAGCTGGTGGATTCCGTCACCCTGGACTTCCACAAGCAGTTCTTCCAGACCATCAGCTGCGGCGCGTTCCTGCTGAAAGAAGCGCGTCACTATGAGCTGATGCGCTATCAGGCGGCCTACCTGAACTCTGAGTTCGACGAAGAAGCGGGCGTGCCTAATCTGGTGTCCAAATCTCTGCAGACCACCCGTCGTTTCGACGCGCTAAAGCTGTGGATGAGCCTGGAAGCGCTGGGTCAGGAGCAATACGCGGCGATCATCGATCACGGCGTAACGCTGGCGCAGCAGGTTGCGGCCTACGTGAAAGAGCAGCCTGCTCTGGAACTGGTTATGCAGCCACAGCTGGCAAGCGTGCTGTTCCGCTTCCGTGGCCAGGTGCAGATGGACGACGCGGGCATCGCCCTGCTGAACCAGAAAATTGGTGATGCGCTGCTGGAATCCGGCCGTGCAAACGTCGGTGTGACCGAGCATAACGGCATCACCTGCCTGAAGCTGACTCTGCTGAACCCAACCGTGACGCTGGAGGATATCAAAATCCTGCTGTCGCTGGTTGAGCGCACCGCGCAGGAAGTTCTCGCTAATTAATACAAAACCCCTCTTCCGTCGGAAGAGGGGTTATCTTATACGCCTGCCCACCACATTCTGATTTTCAATCCCCAGTAGCTCGTCCAGCCCGTTGTGGTACTGACTACTTTCCCCTTTGACACAATCACCAGCGTCGGCGTTACGCTCACCTGCCACTGCTGCGACACGGCACCGTTTGCATCGTTAATCACCGGCATACTCAAGTTTTTCTTTTCAGCCCAGCGAGCGAGCTTTGCATCGTCACCGGAGCGCATGGCAATGCTCACGACGTTACCGCCCTCTTTTGCCAGCTTATCGACCGCAGGTGTCGTATAACGACAGATGCTACACCAGGTTGCCCAGACGTAAATCAGCAGGGGGCGCTCCTTGCTGAGCGCCGCGATATCGTGAATGTTACCGTCGATGCTCTGCATAGGCGTTGCGCTAAAGCTGGCGGGTAATGACGGCTTTCGGTATTGATCCACGCCCCACATAACCGCCAGCGTAAGCAGAATGAGTATGATCCCTTCCCGCGCCCAGCGGCGCAGGCGACTCAATTTACGGTTATCCATTATGACCTCTCGATTTGACGGAGGTCATCTTAGCGGGCTATTCGGCGTCATGCTGTAAAGAAGTGTCGCGTCACTTTATTCCGGGGTATAGCCGTAGTTGTAATGGCTATAACCCGAGTGGTAATAGAACGCAGCGGATTTCACAATATCATTGAGAATCGCGCCTTCAACCTGGACGCCCATCTGCTGCAGACGCTTCCGACAGTTTTCGCTCTCTTTGACGCTGGTTTTACCGAAACGGGCAACCAGCAACGTGGTTGCCGCGGCTCTGGCGACGAGTAGCGCATCCGTCACGGCCAGCACCGGTGGCGTGTCGACAATCACGATGTCGTACTCTTTGTCTATTCGCGACATTACCGTCTGGAAGCGCTCATTCATGAGCAGCTCGACAGGATGTGAAGGCTGAGGTCCACAGGTCAAGACATCAAAGCCACCTTTCTCGAAGCGTTGAATCGCATCCTGCCACTCTACGCTTCCCCCCAGCACGCCGGACAACCCATGCTGGTTGTTCAGTTTGAAAATATTGTGAACATATCCCTTGCGCATATCCGCATCAATAAACAGCACCCGTTGACCTGCCTGAGCGGCAATCGACGCCAGCGAGGTGCTAACCAAAGTCTTTCCGCAGTCCTGCGAAGGGCCTGAAATCACCACTATCCGATTAACGGCATTCATCATGGTAAAATGCAGACTGGTGCGTAACCCGCGCACCGCCTCGACAAATATATCCGCCGGACGGTCAACGGGCAGGAAAGGTACGTTTGACGTCCTGTGCTTCCAGTGGGAAGCAAACAGCGTCCTTCTGCGCAAATGCGTTTTTTTCCATAGCCACACTGAACGCGGGAGCGTAGCCAGAAGAGGCATTCCCTGCGCTTCCAGCTGTTCAGACGAGGTGATGCCCCGTTTAAACGCAGAGCGTACCAACACCGTTCCTGCAGAGAGCATCAATCCCACCAGCATACCGAACACAATGATAATCACTTTGTGCGGTTTGACGGGTCCAGGCTGCGTTACTGCAGGGTCAATGATCCGCACGTTTCCGATGGCGCTGGAGCGCGAGATATTCAGCTCCTGCTGACGCGTCAGCAGCTGCAGGTAGATGGTGCGCCCGGACTCAACGTCACGGCTTAAACGCAAAATTTCCTGCTGCGTAGAAGGCATGGATGAGACGCGGTTATTCAGGCGCGTACGTTCCTGCTCCAGGGTCTGTTTTTTTTCCCGTAAGGCGCGGTAGGTTGGGTGATCCTTTTTGAAAAGCTGAGAAACTTCTGCTTCGCGGAACGTCAGCTCGTTAAGCTGATTTTCCACATTGACAACCTGATCGAGAACCGTCTTCGCCTCAAGGGATAGATCGACAGAATCGCGCTGCTCTCTGTAGGCGTTCAGTCGTGCTTCGGCTTCATCCAGTTCGCGCCTGATTTTAGGTAATTGGTCCTGTAAAAACGTCAGGCTGCGGGTATCTTTAGCTTCCTGGCGCGCAATATTCTGGCTGAGATAATTTTCAGCAATGGTATTGAGCACCACGGCGATCTTGTCAGGGTCCTCGCCCGTCAGCGTTAAGGTGATAATTCCGCTCTGCTTCGCCGACTCAGAAACAATGAGTCGGCGCTGAAGGGCGTTAATTGCTTCAAGCTTTGTGACGGTTTTGAGGGCAAACCGGGTGCCTGGTGCCGCACTGAGCGAGGTGACAAGCAGCGTTACTCCGTCTTTAACCAGCGTTTTCCCAACAACGCCATCAGCCTCAAGCGTTTTTCCTTCGAGGTGATACCGGCCCTGCTCCTGAACGGTCAGTAAAAGTTCCTGTGGCTTGTCTTCCAGAAGAGGAAGAGTAAGCGCGCCAATTATCAGTTCATCGGCTTTATGCCCTCGTTCCAGCAGCGGCCCAATGACGGGCAGCACGCGCCGTTTGACGCTGTACGTTAGCCCCAGCTTATCAACGGTCTCTCCCAGAATCATCCGCGACTTGAGCAGCAAGAGTTCGGGCGCAACATCAGGTGAAAGATCGGTACCAAACTGGCTTAAGCTTTTGAGCAACGAGTTGTCCTGCTTCGCTTCTATCTGCACAAGGGCATCAGCCTGATAGATCGGTGTGACGCTATACGCATAGATCCCGGCGCATACGGTGAACAGGAGCGTGATGCACGCTATCATTACCCGATGATCAAACATCTCAGCCAGCAGCTGAATGAGATCAATTTCATTATCATGCGGTGTCGCAGCACCAAATTTGTCTGATTTATGAGACGACATTACTGCTTCATTCCTTGTTGACGCAAACGACGAGCCCATTCCTGACTGGCTTTTCCTAACTGCTCGAAAACATATTCGAAGGCTTCCCGGCTTTTGCGATACGGGTCGGGAATGTCCTTTGTTTCCAGCCACTGACCAAACAACAGCGATTTCCCCCGATTCTCCGGCGCCACTGAGGCAATAAAACGGAGATGCTCTGGCTCCATCACCAGAATCAAATCGGATTTTTGTAACAGAAAACGTGTGACCTTACGCGCCACGTGACCTTCCAGCGAAACGCCATGACGTAAGGCGACTGCCTTTGCAGTCGCATCCGCCGGGCGTCCTTCAAGACCGAAAATACCTGCCGAGGTCACCTGCGCGTCGGGTAGCTGCTGGCGCAACAGCCGCTCACCCATCGGTGAACGGCAAATATTGCCGGTGCAAACCACGAGAATTGAATTGAACATTATTGCGGCCACGACCTGATGTAACGGACGGTTTCGGTCAGGTCATGTACGCCACTGATGGTGGGTACCAGCTGGGCGATCACACGATTCCAGCGTGAAAGCGGTGCCGTCGTGACATAGACAATGTCGTACGGTTCCAGCTCGAATTCTGTGCTCAGCACCATGGCTGAGGCATCTTCCGCATTGAGTTGATAGATGTTGGCGATTTTGTCTTTCTCGCCTTTTCGTGAAACCGGGCGAATAACAAAAATCCCGGTTGCATCGGCCATATTCTGGTTAAGCCCGCCTGCATTCCCCAGGGCTTCGGCCAGCGTCATGCCGCTACGATCCATCTTAAGGGTGCTCTGTTTAACCACCTCGCCCATCACAAACACTTTCAGCGCGTCGTTCCGGGGAACAAACAGGATATCGCCCGGATAAAGCAGCTTATTTTGGGTTAAATCGCCATGTTGCATCAGAGCATAGAGGGAAAGGCGCGAGTCCTGGCCATCATGCGTGAGCACGACGTTACGCCAGTCGGCATCCGCAGAGAGACCGCCCGCGGCGTTCACCGCATCCATTACCGTCAATGGAATATTGGTTATTGGCTGCTGGCCCGATTTCTCAACCTCTCCGGTGATATAGGCTTTTTGAGAACGGAAGGAGGCAACGCTGACGTCCACCTGAGGGCTCTCAATGACCTCATCCAGCCGCTCGGTGATCTCCTCACGTACCTGCGAAACCGTTTTGCCCGCCACTTTCAGCTTGCCGACGTAGGGGTAGAAAAGCGTACCATCGGCGTTAACCCAGTTACCCGCGTCGCTCGCGCTACGGTACTGCCCTGCGGGCGTCGTGAGTTCAGGGTGATCCCAGACGGTGACCGTCAAAATGTCCCCTGTGCCAATGCGGTATTCCCAGTTTTTGAGCTGCTCATCCAGAGTAGGATTTGCCTGAGATTTAGAAACGGGTGGGCGCAGTTTTTCAATCAATCCAGGGGTTAAAGGAAAAACTTCCACGCGTTTGTCCAGCGGATCGTTAATTTCCTCACCGGTAGTGACTTTTTTCCCGGAAAGACTTAAGTTCTGGCCTGGTGAAAATACACATCCTGTTAGCTGGCTGAGCGTCAGAAAGGACAGTAAAAGAGCAGTTGTATTTTTCATTTATATAAAATGTTGATTTATCGTTGCGCTGGGTAGTTAACTCGCAAAAGAAAGCAAGCAAGTCATTGAAATATAGTTATTTATTATTTCCCCGCGATGCTGTAAAACACACGTTCGCTGTTGTTTAAAACGTTAAAAAACAGCGCACAATTGCGCAAGAAAACGGAGAGTAATAATACTTTATGCGCCGCGATATTAAATGTTATCCCTTACGAAAGCATTCGCTTAACGGTGCTATTTTGACGTATAAACTTATTTTCAGAATAGATTAATAAAATAATAAAAATAACAAATATTCCGCACAATCAACATTCACCGCAATGATGCGCATCACCGTTATCGACTACCCAAACCCCTCCACTTTTGTTACATTTTTTATCAAACGCATCATGCTTTGATACTTAAAATAGACCGTCTGTCTTGTGCTGTGTGCCCTGCAGACGAAAGTCTCTGAAACAATATCACTGGAGAAAAAATGGCTAAGCGTAAATTGCTGCTTCTGGGTGTATTACTGTCTCTGGCGGGCTCCGCGTTTTCTGCTCCGCAAACCGCCGCTGCGCCATCGGGCATCAAGGCCTATGAAGAACAAGAGTTCATCGCCGATTTCACGAAGTTTAAAATCGGCGATACGGCACCGGCGCAGTATCAAACGCCGGAGTACACCATTAAACAGTACCAGCTGCGTAACCTTCCGGCACCGGATGCCGGTACCCACTGGACCTACATGGGCGAAAACTACGTCCTGATTGGCGATGCAGATGGCAAAATCTACAAAGCCTACAATGGAGATATTTTCTATCATCGCTGATACGATCGTAATCCGTCCGTGGCAGGAGAGCGACCGCCCTTTCCTGCGTACGCTCTACCTCCACGCCCGGCGTGAAGCCTGGCCGTGGCTGGACAGTTCTGCGTGGCAGCTTGAAGATTTTGACGCGGCAACCCTGGACGAAGAGATTTGGGTGGCGGAGCAGGATGGGCACCGTCTTGGCTTCGCCTCAGTCTGGACGAACGATAATTTTCTGCACAACCTGTTTGTCGACCCGCAGTATCAGAGCCTGGGCGTCGGACATGTGTTGCTTGAGCACGTACAGAAGACGTTTACCAGCACGGGCTCACTCAAGTGTCTGGTGAAAAATGCGCGGGCTATTACGTTTTACCAGCGCCACGGCTGGCACATTGAGGCGACGGGGAATTCTCCTGAGGGAGAGTACTATCTTATGCATTACCGGCTTGGGTAAAGTCAGGTGGCGCTTCGCATACCTGACCTACAAAATCGTATTTCGTAGGCCGGGTAAGGCGAAACCGCCACCCGGCAATCCAGCGCTGGGGGGTTACACCGCGCGGAACGCGATTTCACCCGGGATCACTTCACCTTGCCAGTACAGCTGCGCCGCAACGCGCCCCGCCAGCTGGCGATACATCTCAGCGAACTCGCTGTCCGGACGGCTGACGACCGTCGGCTTCCCGCTGTCCAGATCTTCACGCAAGGAAATATGCAGCGGCATCTGCCCCAGCAGCTGGGTGTGATACTGCGCTGCCAGTTTTTCCGCCCCACCCGTACCAAAGATAGGCTCATGGTGTCCGCAGTTGCTGCAGATGTGCATGCTCATGTTCTCGACGATGCCGAGCACCGGCACTTCCACTTTCTCGAACATCACGATGCCTTTTTTGGCGTCGATCAGCGCGATATCCTGCGGCGTGGTGACCACAACGGCCCCCGTTACAGGGATGTTCTGCGCCAGCGTCAGCTGAATGTCACCGGTGCCCGGCGGCATGTCCAGCACCAGATAATCCAGATCCGGCCACATCGTTTCCTGCAGCATCTGCAGCAACGCTTTGCTGGCCATCGGGCCGCGCCAGACCATGGCGTTATCGTCGGTCACCAGGTAACCGATGGAGTTGGTCGCCAGACCGTGCGCCACGATCGGCGCCATATGCGTGCCGTCCGGCGAGGTTGGACGCTGATTTTCCGCACCCAGCATGTTTGGAATAGACGGACCGTAGATATCGGCATCCAGAATACCGACCTTTGCCCCTTCCGCCGCCAGCGCGAGCGCGAGGTTGACGGCGGTAGAGGATTTACCCACCCCACCCTTACCTGAACTCACGGCGATGATGTTTTTCACCCCATTGACGCCCGGCTGATTTTTCACACGCTTCAGCGTGGCGATACTGTGGCTCAGCTTCCAGTCAATCGCTTTCGCACCGGTAATGCGCAGCAGCTCGGCGCTGGTCTGCTCTTTCAGCGCGTCAAAGGCGCTGGTCCAGACGAACGGCATCTGCACTTCAACGTGCAGCGTATCGTCCAGCCACGCGACGTGGTGTAACGCTTTCAGCGTAGTGAGGTTATGTTTCAGGGTTGGATGCTGAAAGTTAGCCAGCGTCCCGGCGACCATTGCTCGTAAGGCTTCCGGTGATTTGGCCTGGGATTGAGAACTCATCCCGACTCCTTTGTTCTTGTGAATAAGACCTTAGACAAACAAGTTTACCTGAAAGGCCGTGGTTTGTGCTTACTTAATAATGCCCCTTTTGGTAATATCGAAAACCCTTTTCACAGTTAAAAGAAGTAATGCCTACTATGACTCAAGTCGCGAAAAAAATTCTGGTAACGTGCGCCCTGCCGTACGCCAACGGCTCAATCCACCTCGGCCACATGCTGGAGCATATCCAGGCTGATGTCTGGGTCCGTTACCAGCGAATGCGCGGCCACGAGGTTAACTTCATCTGTGCGGACGATGCCCACGGCACGCCGATCATGCTGAAAGCGCAGCAGCTGGGGATTTCCCCTGAGCAGATGATTGCCGAAATGAGTCAGGAGCATCAGACCGATTTTGCTGGCTTTGACATCAGCTATGACAACTATCACTCCACGCACAGCGACGAAAACCGCGAGCTGTCGGAGCTGATCTACACCCGTCTGAAAGAGAACGGTTTCATCAAAAACCGTACTATCTCTCAGCTGTACGATCCGGAAAAAGGCATGTTCCTGCCGGACCGTTTCGTCAAAGGCACCTGTCCAAAATGTAAATCCCCGGATCAGTACGGCGATAACTGCGAAGTCTGCGGCGCGACCTACAGCCCGACCGAACTGATTGAGCCCAAATCCGTGGTATCCGGCGCCACACCTGTGATGCGTGATTCCGAGCACTTCTTCTTCGACCTGCCGTCCTTCAGCGAAATGCTGCAGGCTTGGACCCGCAGTGGCGCGCTGCAGGAGCAGGTGGCGAACAAGATGCAGGAGTGGTTCGAATCCGGCCTGCAGCAGTGGGATATCTCCCGCGATGCGCCGTACTTTGGCTTCGAAATCCCGAATGCGCCGGGCAAATATTTCTACGTCTGGCTGGATGCGCCAATCGGCTACATGGGCTCCTTCAAGAACCTGTGCGACAAGCGTGGCGACGCCGTCAGCTTCGACGAATACTGGAAGAAAGACTCTACCGCCGAGCTGTACCACTTCATCGGCAAAGACATTGTTTACTTCCACAGCCTGTTCTGGCCGGCCATGCTGGAAGGCAGCAACTTCCGCAAGCCAACCAACCTGTTTGTTCACGGCTACGTCACGGTGAACGGCGCGAAAATGTCCAAGTCCCGCGGGACGTTCATCAAAGCCAGCACCTGGCTGAACCACTTCGACGCAGACAGCCTGCGCTACTACTACACCGCGAAGCTCTCTTCCCGCATCGACGATATCGACCTGAACCTGGAAGATTTCGTGCAGCGCGTGAACGCAGACATCGTCAACAAGGTGGTGAACCTGGCGTCCCGTAACGCGGGCTTTATCGCCAAGCGCTTTGACGGCGTAATGGCCGCTGAGCTGGCGGACCCTGCCCTGTACCAAACCTTCACCGACGCGGCAGCCACCATTGGCGAAGCCTGGGAAACGCGCGAGTTCGGTAAAGCAGTGCGTGAAATCATGGCGCTGGCTGATCTGGCTAACCGCTATGTGGACGAGCAGGCGCCGTGGGTTGTCGCTAAACAGGAAGGCCGCGATGCCGATCTGCAGGCCATCTGCTCCATGGGCATCAACCTGTTCCGCGTGCTGATGACGTACCTGAAGCCGGTTCTGCCGCAGCTGGCAGCCCGCGCTGAAGCGTTCCTGAACACCGAACTGACCTGGGATGCAATGGCGCAGCCGCTGCTCGGCCACAAGGTGAACACCTTTAAGGCGCTGTATAACCGCATCGAGATGAAGCAGGTTGAAGCGCTGGTCGAAGCCTCTAAAGAAGAGGTGAAAGCGGCTGCAGCACCGGTAACCGGCCCGCTGGCGGACGATCCGATTCAGGAAACCATCACCTTTGATGATTTCGCTAAAGTCGACCTGCGCGTGGCGCTGATTGAAAACGCAGAATTCGTGGAAGGCTCTGACAAGCTGCTGCGCCTGACGCTGGATCTCGGCGGCGAGAAGCGCAACGTCTTCTCCGGCATCCGTTCTGCCTACCCGGACCCGCAGGTGCTGATCGGCCGTCAAACCGTGATGGTCGCCAACCTGGCGCCGCGCAAAATGCGCTTCGGCATTTCCGAGGGGATGGTGATGGCAGCAGGCCCTGGCGGGAAGGATATCTTCCTGTTAAGCCCAGACGAAGGCGCGAAGCCGGGCCAGCAGGTGAAATAACAAAAAAGCCGGAGATAATCTCCGGCTTTTTTTATGGTTTCGGATGATGCACCCGATGGGTCAGCCCGCGCAGGAAATTACGCAGAAACTGGTCGCCGCACTCGCGGTAATTTTTGTGGTCCGGCGCGCGCATCATGGCAGTGATTTCCGGCATCGACACGCGGTATTTCTGCTCGGTCATGATCGCCTGGATATCGTCCGTTTTCAGCGAGAAGGCGATACGCAGCTTTTTCAGCACCGTGTTGTTGTTCACGCGACGCTCCAGCGCCAGCTCGGGCGCGGAGTCATCTTTTCCACGTTTATCGTAAATCAGCCCGTTCAGAAAACCCGACAGAATGATGTCCGGGCAGCGGACGAAGCCCTCTTCGTCCTCTTTGGTCATCCAGGTATCAAAATTTGCAGACGTGGATTCCATGTCGTACAGCGCAAGAATGCGCACCATGTCGTTATTGTTTGCTTTCAGGGTGTAGCGCAGGCTACGAAGAATATCGTTACTTAGCATAGAGCCTTCGAATGTCGATGATGCAATGGCGCGCAGTGTACCAGTTTTACAGGCCAATCGCCTCTTTCAAACTTTTCAGATAGCGACGGCTGACGGGGACGGTCTGCCCGGCGCGCAGCACCAGCTCGGCCTGACCGTTATCTTCCAGACGGATCTCCTTCAGGTGCGCCATGTTCACCAGATACTGACGGTGACAGCGAATCAGCGGCGTGCGGCTCTCCAGCGTGCGCAGGGTCAGCTCGGTAAACCCTTCGTTCCCTTCCGCGCTGGTGACAAACACCCCGCTCAGGCGGCTGCTGACAAACGCCACATCATCCATTTGCAGCAGATAAATCCGGCTGTGCCCGGTGCAGGGGATAAATTTCAGCGGCTGCTGGTTTTCCGGCAGCAGCGTAACGTCCTGGACGGTTCGCTCCTGGCGTAAGCGGGTGAGCGTTTTTTCCAGCCGCTTCTCTTCAATCGGCTTGAGTAAATAATCGAAAGCGTGCTCCTCAAAAGCCTTAACGGCATATTCGTCGAACGCCGTCAGAAACACGATGTAGGGACGATGCGCCGGGTCGAGCATGCCGACCATCTCCAGCCCGCTGATGCGCGGCATCTGAATGTCGAGGAACAGCACGTCCGGGCGCAGCTTGTGCACCGCACCGATGGCCTCAATGGCGTTGGCGCACTCCCCCACAATCTCAATGTCTGGCTGCTCCTGCAGCAGAACGCGCAGGTTTTCCCGTGCCAGCGGCTCGTCATCCACGATCAGCACTCTTAACATGCGTTTTCCTCCAGCGGCAGTCGAACGGTAATACGGGTAAAACGGTCAGGCTCGCAGGCGACGGTAATGCCACAGTCGTCGCCAAAATGGGCGCGCAGACGTTTATCCACCAGGCTCATCCCTAATCCGCCCGAAGCGGAAGGCTGGTACAGCCCGGCGTTATCTTCAATATCCAGCACCAGATGGTGGTTAAAACGGCTGGCGGCAATGGTTATCTCCCCTGTCCCCAGCAGCTGCGAGGTACCGTGCTTGATGGCGTTCTCCACAATAGGCTGCAGGGTAAAGGCCGGAAGATGCTGATACGCCAGCTCGTCCGGAACGGAGAGCGACACCTGCAGGCGGGACTGAAACCGCGCCTGCTCAATTTGCAGATAGGCATTCACGTGCTCAATTTCATCGGCGAGGGTCACGATCTCTGACGGGCGCTTCAGGTTTTTACGGAAAAAGGTCGACAAAAACTGCACCAGCTGCGCGGCCTGATCGCTGTCGCGGCGAATCACCGCTTTGAGCGTGTTGAGGGCATTAAACAGGAAATGCGGATTGACCTGAGCATGCAGCAGCTTAATTTCAGACTGCGTCAGCAGGGCTTTCTGCCGTTCATACTGCCCGGCCAGAATTTGCGCGGAAAGAAGCTGGGCGATACCCTCCCCCAGCGTGCGGTTGATGGAGCTGAACAGACGGTTTTTCGCCTCATACAGCTTGATGGTGCCCATCACCCGCTGATTTTCCCCGCGCAGCGGAATGACGAGCGTGGAGCCCAGCTTGCACTGCGGATGCAGCGAGCAGCGGTAAGGCACTTCGTTACCGTCGGCATACACTACTTCGCCGGTTTCAATGGCGCGCAGCGTATAGGTCGACGAGATCGGTTTGCCCGGCAGGTGGTGATCGTCTCCGGTGCCGGTAAACGCCAGCAGCTTTTCGCGATCGGTAATGGCCACCGCACCGATATCCAGCTCTTTATAAAGTACCTGCGCGACCTTCATGCTGTTCTCTTCGTTAAATCCCTGACGCAGGATCCCTTCGGTCGAGGCGGCAACCTTCAGCGCCGTGGCGGAAAAGGCCGAGGTGTACTTCTCAAACATGGCGCGCTTGTCGAGCAGAATACGCATAAACAGCGCCGCGCCGACGGTGTTGGTCACCATCATCGGGGCGGCAATACTGCTGACCAGGTGCAGAGCATCCTCGAACGGGCGGGCAATCAGCAGAATGATCGCCATCTGCGCCATTTCAGCCACAAATGTAATGGCCCCGGCGGTAAGCGGGCTAAACACCTTGTCCGGGCGACCGCGCTTAATCATATAGCTGTGCACCAAGCCACCCAGCAGTCCTTCGACGATCGTGGAGATCATGCAGCTGAGCGCCGTCATCCCGCCCATGGAATAGCGATGCAGCCCACCGGTTAAACCGACAAGGCAACCGACGACCGGGCCGCCCAGCAGCCCGCCCATCACCGCGCCGATGGCGCGCGTATTAGCAATAGAGTCTTCGATGTGGAGGCCGAAGTAGGTCCCCATGATGCAAAAAATAGAGAAGGTGACGTAGCAGAGCAGCTTGTGCGGCAGACGTACGGTGACCTGCATCAGCGGAATGAAAAGACGCGTTTTGCTCATCAGCCAGGCAATGACCAGAAACACGCACATCTGCTGAAGCAACAGCAGCACCAGGTTAAACTCGTACATACTCAAAACCGCACACGCTAAAAAACGCGTAACATACACGGATGCGGCTGAACTTTCTTTGAAGCGCCCCAAAAAAGCGCAAAATCGTGTCCGTTATCACATCTTTTTCTGCACATCGCGCATGCTTCGCATTATTTGTTTAAAAATTAATCAACTCTTCCTGGTTCGGCAAAGTGGGTCTACAGTTAAGCTGGGGACGCGTAAGCCAGGGGGCAAATATGGCGCTTTACACAATCGGTGAAGTGGCACTCCTTTGTGATATCAATCCCGTTACCCTACGGGCGTGGCAGCGACGGTATGGATTGCTCAAACCGCAGAGGACGGACGGTGGTCATCGCCTTTTCAACGATGCCGATATCGACCGGATCCGCGAAATCAAAAGCTGGATCGACAACGGGGTGCAGGTCGGGAAAGTGAAGTCCCTGCTGAGCCACGACGACCCGGACACGCAACGCCTCTGGCGCGAGCAGCAGGAAACGCTGCTGCGCCTCCTGCAGGCGGGTAACCTGCAGCGACTGCGCGCCTGGATCAAAGAGCAGGGTCGCGATTATCCGGCGAAAACGCTTATCACCCATCTTTTCATTCCGCTCCGTCGGCGCCTGCAGTGCCAACAGTCTACCCTGCAGGCGCTGCTCAGCATGCTTGACGGAGTGCTGATCAACTATATCGCCGTCTGTCTTGCCTCGGCGAAGAACAAGGCAGGAAAAGATGCGCTGGTGGTCGGCTGGAACGTGCACGATACAACCCGCCTGTGGCTGGAAGCGTGGATCGCCACCCAAAAGGGCTGGCGCGTGGATGTCCTTGCGCACTCGCTGGGGCAGCTCAAACCCGAGTTTTTCGACGGCCAGACCCTGCTGGTCTGGTGTGGCGAAGTGCCGTCCGCCACGCAGCAACAGCTGCTGACGGAGTGGCGTGAGCATGGTTATCCGGTTTATTCCCTTGGCCCGGATGAGTCATAACGGCATTTAATGGTTCATTAACAGCTGCGCTTCACCGTATAATTGTTCCGTTAACAACAGGAGCATATGATGAAGGCAACTAAACTCGCCATTATTACCCTTTTTGTCCTGATGGCCGTAAGCGGTATCGGCGGCGTGATGCTTGCAGGATACTCGTTTATCGTTCGTGGCGGTGTCGGCTGAGGTACAGCGCCAGCCGCTCAAAAAGGCGATCGACAACGATGGCCGCCAGCGCGACCAGCACCGCCCCCTGCACAATATAAGCCGTATTAAACCCGCTTAAGCCGATGATGATCGGCGTTCCCAGCGTATTGGCACCGACCGTAGACGCAATGGTCGCCGTCCCGATGTTAATGATCACCGACGTGCGGATCCCGGCAATAATAACCGGTGCCGCAAGCGGCAGTTCTATCTTGCGCAGCCGCTGCCAGCGGCTCATCCCCATCCCTTCCGCCACGCTTAAAACAGACGCCGGGACCGCCGCAACGCCCGCCAGCGTGCCCTGCAGAACGGGCAACACGCCGTACAGAATCAGCGCAATAATCGCGGGCTGCTGACCAAAACCCATCACCGGCACCGCTATCGCCAGCACCGCCACTGGCGGAAACGTCTGTCCAATGGCCGCAACCGTCTCCACCAGCGGACGAAACTCCCGGCCCGCAGGTCGCGTGACCGCGATGCCCGCCCCTACTCCCAGCACCACCGCAATGACGCTTGAGAGCGCCACCAGCCAGAGATGCGCCAGGGCAAGGTTAATAAAGCTCTCCTGCTGATACACCGGCCGCGGTAGCCCCGGAAAAAGAGTGTTAAACAGCGCCGCGCTGTGAGGCATCAGAAACAGTAAGGCGACAAAGAGCGCTACCAGCCAGGGGAGCGGATCACGCAGTGCCTTCACGCGTCACCTCCCCGGCCAGCAGATCGCGAAAATGCAGGCTGCCGCACGGCGCACCCCGGGCATCCGCCACGGGCAGGACTTCGCACCGGCGCGCGACAAACGCGGAGAGGGCATCCCGCAGGCTCATCTGCTCCTGTAGCGGTTCCCCGCCGGGCGGTGCATTCTCACGGCGCATATAGTCTCCGACCGTCCGCAGGGAGAGCAGCCTGACGCCCAGCTCGCTGCGGCCAAAAAACTCGCGTACAAAGTCATTCTTCGGGCTGGTCAGCAGCGCAAGCGGCGCGCCCTGCTGCACCACCTCGCCGTGGTCCATCAGCACCAAATGGTCGGCCAGGCGCAGGGCTTCATCTATATCGTGCGTCACGAGGACGATGGTTCGACCAAGAATGCGGTGAATGCGGGTCATCTCCGTTTGCAGCGCCCCGCGCGTAACGGGATCCAGCGCGCCAAAGGGTTCATCCATCAGCAGCACCTGCGGGTTAGCCGCCAGCGCGCGCGCCACGCCCACGCGCTGCTGTTGTCCACCGGAGAGCTGGTGAGGATAGCGGTCGCGCAACGCGGGCTCCAGCCCCAGCAGAGACATCAGTTCATCAACGCGGTCAGCGATTTTAGCCCGCGACCATTTCTCCAGCTGCAGCACGGTGGCGATGTTCTGTGCCACCGTCCAGTGCGGAAACAGGCCGATAGACTGAATGGCATAGCCCATTCGGCGGCGCAGCTCCAGCACCGGCAGGCTGCGGATCTCTTCCCCGGCAAAGCGAATTAACCCGCTGTCATGCTCCACCAGCCGGTTGATCATCTTCAGCGTGGTGGATTTTCCCGAGCCCGAAGTGCCAATCAGCACGGAAAATGCCCCCTCGGCAAAGTTCAGGTTCAGATGGCTTGCCGCCGGGCGGCCGGCAAAGGTTTTATTCACATCATGAAATTCAATCATTGGCTCTTCTCCTGAGCAGCGCGAGCCATAAGGCAAACAGGGCGTCGACGACAACCGCCAGCGCAATGGTAGGGACTACGCCTAACAACACCAGATCGAGGGCGCTGCTCAGCAGCCCCTGGAACACCAGCGCGCCAAAGCCGCCTGCTCCAATCAGCGCGGCAATCACCGCCATGCCAACGGTCTGAACCGCTACCACACGCAGGCTGCGCAGCAGCAGGGGCAGCGCCAGCGGGAGCTGAATCTTCCAGAAACACTGTCGCGCGCTCATCCCCATCGCATGGGCGCTTTCCAGCACATCCGGCGCAACCTGGCTTAAGCCCGCGACTACGCCGCGCACCAGCGGGAGCAGCGCGTACAGCACCAGCGCAATCAGCGCGGGCGTTAGCCCCGTTCCGGCGATACCCACCGCGCCCAGCGCGGGAAACGACTTCACCAGCCCGGCCAGGGGGGCAATCAGCAGGCCAAACAGCGCAACGGAGGGAATGGTCTGGATGACGTTGAGCACGGCAAAGATGCTACCCTGACGTGAGGGATGACGATAACACCACATACCGAGCGGTATCCCGATCAGCAGCGCCGGGATCAGCGTGCCGAAAAGGATCGTCAGATGTTGCGCCAGGGCATCATCAAACACCTCCTGACGGTTGGCGTACTCTTTTAACAGCGAGAGGTTGTTCAGTTCACCGCTGAACAATAACAGCAGCGGAATAGACCATATCTGCGCATTAAGCACCCAGCGCCAGACAGAACTGGCGATGAGACGACGAATCGCATCGCTGCTGGCCAGTAAACACAAAGCCAGCCAGAGCCACAGGCCGCTGCCTGGCGTGGTTCTCGCCAGCGGACTTTCCGCCGAGGCCATATGCGTTGCCGCCAGCCCGGCGCTCCAGAACAGCGTGATAAAGAGACCTTCCGAGAGCAGCAGCGTCAGCCACTGCGCCGTTCGCCCTTGCCAGAGCGACAGTCCAACCCACGCGGCCAGCGCAGCCGCCAACCACCACGGCGTGAACGACCATACGTCCCAGAGAGCACGCCCTTCCCCCGACATCAGGCGGTTAGGCGCGACGTTCACAAACGGTAACGCGACCGCCGCGATGGCCACGCAGGCCAACAGCAGCAGTACGCGGTTATGACATTTTATTGGCACAGCCCTTTCCCGTTACTTCACAAGCCCTTGTTGTTTCAGGAAGTCGGCGGCCACTTTTTTGGCATCCAGTCCCTCGACGGCAATGCTGGCATTCAGCTGTTGCAGCGTTTTTTCATCCAGCCTTTCGAAGACCGGTTTGAGCCATTCCGCAATATCCGGGTAGGCTTTCAGCACCGCCTCACGCACAACCGGGGTTGGAGCGTAGATCGGCTGAACGCCTTTTGGATCGGTCAGGGTTTGCAGGCCCAGCGCCGCGACCGGGCCGTCGGTGCCGTAGGCCATCGCCGCGTTAACGCCGGAGGTTTGCTGCGCCGCCGCCTTAATGGTTACCGCCGTATCTCCGCCCGCCAGCGAGAGCAGTTGCGCCTGGTCGAGCTTGAAGTCGTACGCTTTTTCGAATGCAGGGAGCGCGTCGGGACGCTCGATAAACTCCGCGGACGCCGCGAGCTTGAAGTCGCCCTTCTCTTTCAGGTAGCGGCTGAGATCCGCAAGCGAGGTGAGCTTCCCTTTCTCCGCCACGTCCTTACGCACGGCGATAGTCCAGGTATTGTTGGCCGGGGCCGGGGTCAGCCAGACCAGCTTGTTCTGTTCCGCGTCGAGTTTTTTGACTTTTTCATAGCCAGCTTTGGCGTTTTTCCATGCCGGATCGTTCTCTTCTTTAAAGAAGAACGCGCCGTTGCCGGTGTATTCAGGATAGATATCCAGCTCGCCGGAGGTAATCGCGCCGCGCACGACGGGCGTGGTGCCCAGCTGAACTTTATTGACGGTTTTCACGCCGTGGCTTTCCAGCACCTGGAGAATAATATTCCCGAGCAGCGCGCCCTCGGTATCGATCTTTGAGCCCACTTTTACCGGCTCCGCCGCCTGTAACGGCAGGCTTAGCGCCGCGAGCAGCGCCGCAGAAACTACCATCCCCGATTTAATCGTCATTCCGCTGTCCTCATTTTTTTATCGCCTTTTTCAGAGGCTTGAGAGAAAAGCGTAGCTTAAAACGGCGGATTTACCCGGCAAAATGCCTTTTTAGCATAAGGTAAGACGCATCCCCCGATGGACGGGGGATGCAAAGGAGGGAAAGGTTACAGCAGCTCGAACTCGCCTTTATTTACGCGGGCGGAATCCACCCCGATAAAGACGTTAAACTTGCCCGGTTCCGCATCATATTTCATCTGCTGGTTCCAGAACTTCAGCGCATCCACGTCAATCGGGAAGCTGATGGTTTTGGTTTCGCCAGGCTTGAGATTGACCTTCTCAAAGCCGCGCAGCTGCTTCACAGGACGGCTCATCGAGGCGGTGACATCCTGCACGTACATCTGAATCACCGTTGCCCCTTCACGCTTGCCGGTGTTGATCACCTCGACGCTGGCGGTGACCTTGCCGTCACGCTTCAGGCTCGGCGCCGACATTTTCACCTCAGAGACCTTGAAGGTGGTGTAGCTCAGGCCATAACCAAACGGGTAGAGCGGGCCGTTAGCTTCGTCAAAATAACGAGACGTGTATTTGTTCGGCTTGTCGGCGTTGTACGGGCGACCGGTGTTCAGGTGGCTGTAGTAAACCGGGATCTGCCCGACGGAGCGCGGGAAGGACATCGGCAGCTTGCCCGACGGGTTGTAATCGCCAAACAGCACGTCGGCGATGGCGTTACCGCCTTCGGTGCCGGCGAACCAGGTTTCCAGAATGGCGTCAGCCTGCTGGTCCTCTTTCACCAGCGCCAGCGGACGACCGTTCATCAGCACCAGCACAAGCGGCTTGCCGGTCGCTTTCAGGGCGGCGATCAGATCGCGCTGGCTCTGCGGGATGGTGATGTCGGTACGGCTGGAGGCTTCGTGCGCCATACCCTGCGCTTCCCCCACGACCGCGACAACGACGTCAGACTGCTTCGCCGCGTTGACCGCTTCGTCGATCATCTCCTTCGGCGTGCGCGGATCGACCTTCACCGCTTCCTCGTACTGGTTGAGGAAGGTGACGATGTCTTTATCGTCGGTGACGTTCGCCCCTTTGGCGTACACCACTTTGGCGTTTTCACCGACGGCGCTCTTGATGCCGGTCAGGACGGTAACGGACTGATCGGCCACGCCCGCAGCAGACCAGCTCCCCATCACGTCGCGCTTGCTGTCAGCCAGCGGGCCGACCACAGCAATAGTGCCGGATTTTTTAAGCGGCAGCGTGTCGAGGCGGTTCTTCAGCAGCACCAGGCTTTCGCGCGCCACTTCACGCGCTTCTTTGCGGTGCAGGCGGCTTTCGGCGTTGGTATCCGCCGGGTCAGAATCTTTCGGCCCCAGGTGGCTGTACGGATCGTTAAACAGCCCCATGTCATATTTCACGTTCAGCACGTGGCGCGCGGCATCGTCCAGCTCCGCCATCGTTACCTTGCCGCTCTTCACCAGCCCCGGCAGGTATTTGCTGTAGTACTCGTCGCTCATGCTCATGTTGATGCCGGACTTGAGCGCCACGCGCACCGCGTCTTCTGGATCGGACGCCGTGCCGTGCTTGATCAGCTCTTTAATCGCGCCGTGGTCGGAAACGGTGATGCCCTTAAAGCCCCACTGGTCGCGCAGCACGTCTTTCAGCAGCCAGGAATCGGAGGTCGCAGGCGTGCCGTTCAGCGAGTTCAGCGCCACCATCACCGCGCCGCTGCCCGCATCCAGCCCTGCCTTGTACGGCGGCATGTAGTCGTTAAACAGGCGCTGTGGGCTCATGTCGACGGTGTTGTACTCTTTACCGCCTTCCACGGCGCCGTAGGCCGCAAAGTGTTTAACGCTGGTCATCACCGAGTAGCGGTCCGCCGGGCTCTTGCCCTGCATCGCTTCCACCATGGTTTTGCCCATCGTGGCCGTTAAATAGGTATCTTCACCGAAGCCTTCCGAGGCGCGGCCCCAGCGCGGATCGCGCGAGACGTCCACCATCGGTGCCCAGGTCATGTTCAGGCCGTCGTCCGCCGCTTCATAGGCCGACACGCGCCCGACGGTTTTCACCGCGTCGAGGTTAAACGAGGAGGCTAAGCCGAGGCTGATTGGGAAGACGGTACGCTGGCCGTGCACCACGTCATAGGCGAAGAACAGCGGGATTTTCAGGCGGCTGAGCTGCATCACCTGATCCTGCATGGCGCGGATATCCTGGCGGGTGACGGTGTTAAAAATCGCGCCCACCTGGTTCTCTTTGATCATCTCGCGGATGGCCTCTTTCGGGTTATCCGGGCCAACGCTGATCAGACGCAGCTGGCCGATTTTTTCATCGACCGTCATCTTCTTAAGCAACTCCGTGACAAACGCGTCGCGGGCTTCAGGCGTGAGCGGGTGATTACCAAACAAATCCTCTGCCAGCGCAGGTTGCAGCGCCAGGCTGACGGCGACACCTACAGAACATAGCCATTTCATGTTGTTATTCTCTCTCATCAATAACCGTGGGAAGCACCCGGCCAGACCGTGCGAAAAGCGCAGTGTGCCATAAACCCTCTGAACGTTGCAGGGTTATTCTCTGATTTTTCTCGTGAATACTCGACCGCTGAACAGTTAATCGCGCTATGCTTTACAGCGAGAAATTTGCCCCACCACAAGGAGTGGAAGATGACTTCTGTTCGAACTGACGATAACAAAACATTTATTAACGAACTGTCGCGCCTGGTTGGCTCCTCTCACCTGCTTACCGACCCGGCCAAAACCGCCCGCTACCGTAAGGGTTTCCGCTCCGGCCAGGGCGACGCGCTGGCGGTGGTCTTCCCCGGCACGCTGCTGGAGCTGTGGCGCGTGCTGAGCGCCTGCGTTGCGGCGGACAAAATTATTTTAATGCAGGCGGCCAACACCGGCCTGACCGAAGGTTCCACGCCGAACGGCAACGATTACGATCGCGATATCGTGATTATCAGCACTCTGCGCCTCGACAAGCTGCACCTGCTGGACAAAGGCGAGCAGGTGCTCGCGTTCCCGGGCACCACGCTCTACTCGCTGGAAAAAGCGCTTAAGCCGCTGGGCCGCGAGCCGCACTCGGTGATCGGCTCCTCCTGCATTGGCGCCTCGGTGGTCGGTGGGATTTGCAATAACTCCGGCGGTTCGCTGGTCCAGCGCGGCCCGGCCTACACCGAAATGTCACTTTTTGCCCGCATCGATGAAAACGGCAAGCTGACGCTGGTGAACCACCTGGGCATCGATCTGGGCGTGACGCCGGAACAGATCCTCAGCAAGCTCGACGACGACCGCGTGAGGGACGAAGACGTGCAACACGATGGTCGCCACGCGCACGACCACGATTACATCACCCGCGTGCGCGATATCGAGGCCGATACCCCGGCGCGCTACAACGCCGACCCGGATCGCCTGTTTGAATCGTCCGGCTGCGCGGGCAAGCTGGCGGTTTTTGCGGTACGTCTCGACACCTTCCCGGCAGAGAAAAAGCAGCAGGTATTTTACATCGGCACCAATCAGCCTGAGGTCCTGACCGAAATTCGTCGCCATATTCTGGGCGAATTCACCCACCTGCCGGTGGCGGGCGAGTACATGCATCGGGATATTTACGACATCGCGGAGCGCTACGGGAAAGACACCTTCCTGATGATCGATAAGCTTGGCACCGACAAAATGCCGTTCTTCTTCACCATGAAGGGCCGCACCGACGCGATGCTGGAGAAAGTGCCGCTGTTCAAGCCCCACTTTACCGACCGCTTTATGCAGAAGCTGGGCAACGTTTTCCCTGCACATCTGCCGGAGCGAATGAAAACCTGGCGTGATAAGTACGAACATCACCTGCTGCTGAAAATGGCCGGGGACGGGATCGCCGAAGCGCAGAGCTGGCTGACCGAGTTCTTCAGGACGGCTGAGGGTGATTTCTTTGCCTGCACGCCGGAAGAAGGCAGCAAAGCCTTCCTGCACCGCTTCGCCGCGGCGGGTGCCGCTATCCGTTACCAGGCGGTGCATTCCGAAGAGGTGGAAGATATTCTGGCGCTGGATATCGCCCTGCGACGCAACGACACCGAATGGTTTGAGCATCTGCCGCCGGAAATCGACAGCAAGCTGGTGCATAAGCTCTATTACGGCCACTTTATGTGCTACGTCTTCCATCAGGACTACATCGTCAAAAAAGGGGTAGATGCTCACGAACTGAAAGAGCAGATGCTCGCCCTGCTGCGCGAGCGTGGCGCACAATATCCTGCGGAACATAACGTCGGGCATCTTTATAAGGCCCCTGACGCCCTTAAGCAGTTTTATCGCGAGAATGACCCTACAAACAGCATGAACCCCGGGATCGGGAAAACAACGCGGAAGAAATACTGGAAAGAGAGTGCAGACGCGGAGCAGCGCATAACGCAAGCGTCTGATTAAACCCTACAGCCAAATTTGAGAGATTGTTTAGCGCGCCTTAATCGTAATAGAGTAGCGGTCTGTCGCCGGAGAAATGTTTCTCCGGCATTCTATAACGAGGAGCAGGCGCATCATGTCGGCTGTTGATGTTTTATCCGAAACCGAACTGGAAGTGCGCGACGCCCTTCCCGATGATGTGCATGCCATCGCCGCCATCTATGCCTGGCATGTGCTTCACGGACGCGCGTCATTCGAAGAAGTTCCCCCCACCATCGACGAAATGCGTCAGCGCATGAAAAGCGTGGCCGAGAACGGTTTACCGTGGCTCATCGCGCTGTATCGCGGCATCGTGGTGGGCTATTGTTACGCCACCCCTTACCGACCGCGTCAGGCCTATCGCTATACTCTGGAAGAGTCGATTTACGTGGATGCCAGCATCACCGGACGCGGTTTTGGCACCGCGTTAATGAACGCGCTGATCGCGCGCTGCGAGCAGGGCCCGTGGCGGCAGATGATTGCCGTTGTGGGCGATGGCAATAATAATTCCGGCTCGTTACGGCTGCATAAAAAACACGGCTTTGAGATTGTCGGTCAGCTTCGCAGCGTGGGGTATAAGAAAGGCGACTGGCGGGATACGGTGATAATGCAGCGCCCGCTCAACGACGGTGACTGGACGCTGCCGGAATAAACGCAGTGCGGTCTGGTGCTCTCACCCCGGCCCTCTCCCACAGGGAGAGGGAGAAAACATAAAAAACGGTAACGCATGTTACCGTTTTGCTTTTACCTAATCGTTTTGCGCCGTCGCCATCTGCTCCGCTTTCTGCTTTTTATAGGTCAATGCCGCAGCCGGAACGGGCTGCACTTTCCCGGTCTCAATCCAGGTCCGCAGGCGGCTCGCATCCGCGAAGTGGGTATATTTCCCGAAGGCATCCATCACCACCAGCGCCACCGGCTTACCGTTAAACACGGTGCGCATCACCAGGCAGTGGCCTGCCGCATTGGTAAACCCGGTTTTGGTTAACTGAATATTCCAGTTCTCGCGGTACACCAGATGGTTCGTGTTGCGAAACGGCAGCGTGTAAGACGGATTCGAGAATGTCGCCATGTCCTCACGCGTGGTGCTGAGCTGGCCGAGCAGCGGGTACTGCTTGCTGGCAATCAGTAGTTTCGTCAGATCGCGGGCCGTGGAGACGTTGTTAATCGACAGACCCGTCGGTTCAACAAAATGAGTATTGCTCATCCCCAGCGCTTTGGCTTTGGCGTTCATCGCGCGGATAAAGGCATCGTAACCGCCAGGATAGTGGTGCGCCAGACTTGCCGCCGCACGGTTTTCGGACGACATCAGCGCCAGCAGCAGCATATTTTTACGGCTGATTTCACTGTTCAGGCGCACGCGAGAGTAGATCCCTTTCATCTCCGGCGTGTGGCTGATATCCACTTTCAGCTTTTCGTCCAGCGGCAGGCGAGCATCAAGCACCACCATCGCGGTCATTAATTTGGTTATTGAGGCGATCGGGCGCACCAGGTCCGGGTGGCTGGCGTAAATCACCTTATTGGTGTTGAGATCAACAATCATCGCGCTGCCGGACGCAATTTGCGGCTGAGCAGCAGCGGTGGTCACCGCGGGCGTTTTGGCGACGGCTGGCACGGCAGCGGACGCGCCCAGCAGCAGCGCCAGGCTAAGTAAGGAGACACGAAATTTCAGCATGGTGAGACTTCTGATAATTATTCACGCACGTAATGACGTACACCGCCTGTGTCGACGGATAAACACAGGCTGGCTTCGGCATCATAGCGGTCACCGTGCTTTGTCGCCAGCGGATAATCGTGAACAGATGCTGCATTGCTGGCATTTACGCCAGCAATGCAGTGAGCTTAGAAGAGACGGTATCCATAACCCCAGAGAATAACCGTCAGTGCCAGTAACACCTCCAGTACCAGCACCCCGATGGCAAGCGTGGAACCGGAGAAGCTCAGGCCCTCTTCTTTATTGATATTCAGGAAGGTTGGAACGCCCAGATACAGCAGATAACCGGTGTAAAAGAGCGCAACAGTACCGATCAGCGCGCACAGCCAGACCAGTGGATAGAGCGCAACAATACCGCTTAAGAACAGCGGGGTCGCGACGTATCCGGCGAAGACCATACAGTGTGCCAGCGATGGGCGCTGTGGGTAGTTACGCGCCATCCAGTGAATGACGCGCCCCATGACCGCCACCCCTGCCAGCATCAGGCCATAAAAGAGAATGGCCAGATAAAGCCCGGTAAACCAGGAGAGCTGAACCACGGTACCGTCACCGAAGTTCCAGCCGATTTGTGTTGTGCCAATAAACGCGCATATTACCGGCACCGCGGCCATCAGCAGCACATGGTGGGTGTAATGATGCGAGACCGTTTCGTTCTCACTTTTGATGACATGCATTTCACGATCGGGATGGGAGAAAAGTCCCCAGACATGGTTCATAGCGCCCCCTTGTTGTCGGCCCGTCAGCGATACCTTAAGTATAATGCAGGCTTTAGATTATTTTATGTACAGTGGGAAATTTCCGTTGATTGCCGCGCGGTTGATTCATGAGGTATATGATTAAACGAGGTACGCAGAGGGAGATAACCGTTACGTAATGGATATTAACGCACTCATTGAACAATATGGATATGCCGCGCTGGTCATCGGCAGCGTGGCGGAAGGTGAAACCATCACGCTGCTGGGCGGCGTCGCCGCGCATCAGGGCTTACTGAAGTTTCCGCTGGTCGTCGCTGCGGTCGCGCTGGGCGGCATGATTGGCGATCAGCTGCTCTACTTCCTGGGGCTACGCTTTGGCCCGGCGCTGCTCAAGCGTTTCGTTAAACACAAAAAGAAAATCAACCGCGCGCAGCGCCTGATCCAGCGTCACCCTTATCTGTTCGTCATAGGCACCCGCTTTATGTACGGCTTCAGGATTATCGGACCGATACTGATTGGTGCCAGCCGCCTGCCGCCAAAAATTTTCCTGCCGCTGAATATTGTTGGCGCGATAGCCTGGGCGCTGATCTTCACGACGCTTGGTTACGTGGGTGGCGAAGTGATTGGCCCGTGGCTGCATAACCTTGACCAACACCTGAAGCACTGGGCGTGGTTGATTCTGGTGGTTGTGGCGGTGATTGGGGTCAGGCTGTGGATGCGGCACAGAGAGAAGAAGCGGGATGAGGAGTGAGTCAGCCTGGTGCCCCTCACCCCTTTGGGGAGAGGGGAAACCTGTTACCCTTCCGGCTTAAACTGCGGATTCGCCAGCATAAAGCCCCCGTCGACGATAAACGATTGCCCTGTGGTATAGCTGGCGTCGCTGTCACACAGCCACGCCACCAGGCTGGCGATTTCTTTGGTGTGGCCCGGCCTTGCCAGCGGGATTTCCGGCATTGACCCTTCCTTCACTTCGCTGTCGTCCATATCGTTCATCGGCGTGGCAATGGCCCCCGGCGCGACGGCGTTCACCAGAATCTTGTGCTTCACCAGCTCCATCGCCATCGATTTGGTTAAGCCGCCGAGCGCATGTTTCGCAGCCGTGTAAGCGCTGGCATCAGGCAGCGGCGTGTGCTCATGCACCGAGGTGATGTTCACAATCCGCCCCCCTTTCCCCTGCTTCACCATCTGCCGTGCCGCAATCTGCGAGCAGAGAAACGCGCCGTCCACGTCGACGGTAAAAATGTTCCGCCAGTCGTCAAACGCCATCTCAAGAAATGGCGCTTTGATCATCGCTCCGGCATTGTTAACCAGCACGTCCAGCCGGCCGAAACGTGCAATCAGCGTTTCAATGGCTTCAGCGCCGTCCGGGAGCGTGCTTAAATCAAGATGGATAGCCTCTGCACGCTGCCCACGCGCTTCAACTTCACGGCAGGTTTCCAGCGCCCCTTTTTCATCCGAATGCCAGGTGACGCCAATATCAAACCCGCGCTCTGCCAGCATCAGCGCCGTGGTTTTACCGATCCCGGAATCCGATGCGGTTACAATCGCTACTCTGTTCATACTCACCTCCTGAAAAACTGCAAAGAGGTAAGTATAGATAATGGCCCTGTTTAGCCATGATGATAGCCGCCGCCCAGCGCTGACGTCAGCTGCAGCGTGGCGTCGAGATACTGGCCTTTCAACATGACGCCTTCGAGATGCTCTTTCAGTGCCGGGATTCTGGCTTCGCTGACCCGCGAACCGGCAATAATACCTGCGCTAAAACGCGCCTGCGCCAGCGCCACCACGCGCGCCGCGTCTTTTTCGATCTGCTGCTGGTGACGATTTTTTGCCGTCAGGGTTTCAACTTCGCTTGCCGTACGCGCCACCTGATTGACCGCCTCCACCACCGCTTTGTTGTAGTTCGCGACCGAGAGGTTATTCTGCGCCTGGGCGATATCCAGATTAGCGTTCAGCCTGCCGCTGTCGAAGATCGGCAGCGTCAGTCCGGCAGTCACGCCCATCTGCTGGGCTGAAGAGCGGAACAGATCGCTCAGGTGCAGGGCATCCTGCTGTAAGAACGCCATCAGGTTCACGTCAGGATAAAACGCCGCTCTGGCGGCTTCCACCTCGCTCATGGAGGCTTCGATATACCAGTGCGCTTCCTGCAGATCCGGTCGGCGAGCCAGCAGTTCATAGCCGAGCGTCGACGGTAACGAGGCTTCTGCTGCAGGCAACGGGTGGCGCGTAAGGTGTGTCGCCGGGGTGCCGGTCAGCGCATCCAGACGCGCTTCAATGGCCTTCATTTTGCCCTTTACGTCGGCCAGCTGTTCATTAGTCTTACTGGCGTGTATATCGGTTTCGACGCCCTCCACCGAGGAGGTAATACCGTGTTGATACAGTTCGCGATCGGCGTCGATAATATTTTCCTGCTCCTGTTTAATCCGGGTAAGAACTTCCCCTGCTTCGGCCTGGGTCTGCCACGCCCAGTAAAGACGCGCAACGCTGGTTGAAAGCAGCTGGCGGGTCTGCTCCAGCTCCGCTTTTTGCGCATTCACTTTACCGATACGCGCTGCAATCCGGGCGCGGTTTTTGCCCCACAAATCGAGATCCCAGCCCGCCGTCAGGCCAAAGGTGCCGTTGGTATACCATGGGCCGGTGGTGCCCGCCGCCGGGTCGGTAAGGGCAAACGGCCCCATCAGCCCCTCTGCCGACATTTTTTGCCGTTCAACATCCGCTGAAAAATCCATTTGTGGGCCATCGGCTGCGATAGCGGCTCTGGCCTGCGCTTCGGCAAGCGTAATGCGCTGCCGGGCAATTTGCATATCGGGCGCATCCGCTATGGCTTTGGCAATAAGCGAATTTAACTGCGGGTCGTTATATTCTTTCCACCATTCATTTTTCGGCCAGTCCGCATGACGAAGTTGGGTATTAACGGACGCGGCTGTCGTTTGCGTTTGAATTGGCGACACCGTGGAATGTTCCGGTGCGCAGGCAGCCAGCATAAAAACAAGGGGAGCACTCAGAGATAAAATAAGAAAACGTTTCATTACGCCATGCACTCAAAAAAATAAAGGCGCAACTTACGCTTGATGACGCGCTATTTTTTAGTAACGCGTGGCAATCCGCAAATTGTCATACACTTACATACTCGGCAAAATATTCACCGAGTGAATTATTTATTTTTAAATATAATTGCCGTTTATTTTGACTGTATAACTCGCGCAATATCAGCCGACGTTTGCAGCGTGCGGATCTCCTGAAATAATCCCAGCGCTTCGCTGTACTCTTTGCGTAAATAACTCAGCCACTGTTTAATTCGCGCGACGTGATACAAACCGGTGTCGCCCTGCTTCTCCAGACGGCTGTATTTTTGCAGCAGCGTGACGACGTCTGCCCACGGCATCCGCGGTTCGTTATATTTCACCACCCGGCTGAGGTTCGGCACGTTCAGCGCACCGCGGCCAATCATCACCGCATCGCAGCCGGTGGCTTTCAGGCACGCCTGCGCGCTCTCGTAATCCCAGATTTCGCCATTGGCGATCACCGGAATAGTAAGTCGTTTGCGGATCTCACCAATCGCCTGCCAGTTAATGCGCTCGGCTTTGTAGCCGTCTTCTTTAGTGCGGCCATGCACCACCAGCTCGGTGGCCCCGGCCTGCTGCACCGCATCGGCAATTTCAAACTGTCGGGCGTCGCTGTCCCACCCCAGGCGCACCTTAACCGTCACCGGCAAATGCGAGGGCACGGCCTCACGCATGGCTTTCGCGCCGCGGTAAATCAGCTCAGGATCTTTCAGCAACGTCGCTCCGCCGCCGCTGCCGTTCACCAGCTTCGACGGACAGCCGCAGTTCAGATCCACCCCGTAAGAGCCAAGCGCTACCGCGCGGGCGGCATTTTCCGCCAGCCATTCAGGATACTGGCCAAGCAGCTGAATACGCACCAGCGTGCCGGAAGGGGTCCGGCTCTGGCGATGCAGTTCAGGGCAGAGACGATAGAATGACTTTTCTGGCAGCAACATATCGACCACGCGTAAAAACTCCGTTACGCAGAGATCGTAATCGTTCACCTCGGTCAGAAGCTCGCGCACGAGGGAGTCGAGTACGCCTTCCATTGGGGCCAGTAAAACACGCATAGCAGTACCTGTGAAAAAAGACGCGCTATAGTAGCCGCTCTCTATATCGCTGGGAAGCGCTTCTGTTCAGGCAGAAAGTCACCCGGCGTTGCCCCAACAATTGCGCGAAACGCCGCCGCAAATGCCGCCGGGCCGGAAAACCCCAGCATCCAGGCCACCTGCTTAACCGGGTATCCGTTGGCGAGGAGATCCAGCGAGGCACAAATCCTTGCGCGCTGTCGCCAGGCCCGGAAGCTAAAGCCGGTATCGTTGATAAACGCACGTGAAAATGTGCGTTCAGACATCGCGGCCCGTTCCGCCAGCCTTTCCAGAGAGAGATCCCAGAGATTGTTGGCAATGATGTCACAGGCCACGCGATGTAAGCGCTCATCCACGGGCATCGGCAGTTCGGCAGAAATCTGCTGCGTCTCGCTGAGGATGTCGAGCAGCAAAACGGCCATGCTGCGCTGGCTTGCCGGCCGGTATTTCGCGCTGAACAGCCCGGCAATCAGCTCTTTGAACAACGCTGTGGCCATAATCACGTGAACCTCGTCTTTCCGCTTAAAAGGTTCGCATTGCGAAATCAGTGCCGGGCTAAACCAGACCGCGCGAAGCTCCGTTGCGGATAACACGCTGTAGGTATGCTCCTGAAAGGGAGGGATCCACAGCGCGCGCTGCGGCGGTATGACCCAGCGTTTGCTGCCGGTTTCAACCAGCATAACCCCCTTAATGGCAAACAAAAGTTGTCCCTGCGAATGCTGGTGAGGCGGATCGACTTCGCCGCGCGTATAGCGAATTGCCCCTCTTGACCATCCGATAGCATCGTCGTGAATTGGCGTTTTATCGATAACGGTTGGCATTTCACATTCCCCCCTTCCTCTTATGATGCTGCTTGTACACGTAACCAGAGAGAGACGCAATGCACATCCATTTTATTATTCATGAACATTTCGAGGCGCCAGGCGCCTATGAAATCTGGGGGAAAAGTCGCGGCTGCAGTCTGAGCTACACCAGAGTGTATCAGGGCGAACCTTTACCTGAGGAACTGGGGGGCACAGACCTGCTTATCATCATGGGAGGCCCGCAATCCCCCGCCACCACGCTTGAGGAATGCCCCTGGTTTGATGCGCAGGCGGAAAAGGCACTCATCAGCCGCGCGATAGAGGCAGGTAAAACGGTGATAGGCGTTTGTCTGGGCTCACAGCTTATCGGCGAAGCGCTGGGCGCAGCGTTTTGCCACAGCCCGGAAAAAGAGATCGGCAAATTTCCCGTCAGGCTCACAGATGCAGGCAAGGCGAACCCGCTGTTTGAGGACTTTGGCAGCGTGCTGAACGTCGGTCACTGGCATAACGATATGCCTGGGTTGACGCCGCAGGCTAAGGTTCTGGCTTACAGCGAGGGCTGTCCCCGCCAGATCGTGCAATACAGCGAACGGGTTTACGGTTTCCAGTGCCATATGGAGCTGACGCCGGAGGTGGTAGAGTTGCTGATTGAGCATTCGCAGAATGACCTCCGCCGTGCGGGTGAATTCCGTTTTGTCGAAACGGCGGAAAAACTCCGCTCGCATGATTATCGCGAAATGAACCAGGTGCTGTTTTCTTTTCTCGATAAACTGACCGCCTGACGCTGATACCTTCTCTGGCGCGTGACTTCGCCAGCGCAATCCCTTTCCTCTAAACTGTAGCCTGCACCAGTAAGGTGATACCGGACGTTCCATTCCGGAATGTCTGGTATGCTCAAAATTCATGATGTGATCCGTGGCACATTTTTAGGTTTAATTGTATGATGAATGCGTTTCAGCAAGGACTATCACCATGAGCAAATCATTGAACATTATCTGGCAATATCTGCGCGCATTCGTCCTGATTTACGCCTGCCTGTATGCCGGCATTTTCATCGCGTCGCTGCTGCCCATCACCATTCCCGGCAGCATTATCGGTATGCTGATCCTCTTCGTTTTACTGGCGCTGCAAATTCTGCCTGCAAAGTGGGTTAATCCAGGCTGCTTCATTCTTATCCGCTACATGGCGCTGCTGTTCGTGCCTATCGGCGTGGGCGTCATGCAGTATTTTGATTTGCTCAAGGCGCAGTTCGGCCCGATTGTCGTTTCCTGCGCGGTCAGCACGCTGGTGGTTTTCCTGGTGGTGAGCTGGAGTTCTCATCTGGTACATGGAGAACGTAACGTGGTCGGGGAGAAAACAAAAAAATGATGGCTAATATCTGGTGGTCACTGCCGTTAACCCTGCTGGTATTCTTCGCCGCGCGCAAGCTTGCCGCACGATTTAAAATGCCCTTGCTGAACCCCCTGCTGGTGGCGATGGTGGTGATTATTCCCTTCCTGCTGCTCACCGGCATTCCTTATGAGCGTTACTTTGCGGGCAGCAAAATTTTAAACGACCTCCTGCAGCCCGCCGTTGTCGCGCTTGCCTTTCCTTTATATGAGCAGCTGCACCAGATCCGCGCACGGTGGAAGTCCATCATTACTATCTGTTTTGTGGGAAGCCTGGTGGCGATGATTACCGGCACGTCGGTGGCGCTGTTGATGGGGGCCTCCCCGCAAATTGCCGCCTCTATCCTGCCTAAATCAGTGACCACGCCTATCGCGATGGCGGTAGGCGGCAGCCTCGGCGGTATTCCGGCCATCAGCGCGATGTGCGTGATTTTCGTCGGTATTCTCGGCGCGGTGTTTGGCCACACTCTGCTGAACGGGATGCGTATTCACACCAAAGCAGCGCGCGGGCTGTCGATGGGCACCGCCTCGCACGCGCTGGGTACCGCCCGCTGCGCGGAGCTGGACTATCAGGAAGGGGCGTTTAGCTCGCTTGCGCTGGTGATCTCCGGGATTATCACCTCCCTGCTCGCCCCGTTCATTTTCCCGCTGATTCTGGCGGTGATGGGCTAAAATTTGCGATGCGTCGCGCAAATTTCATTTTGATTTCATAAGTTGCATACATAATGAGAAGTGGATCACATATAAAGGCCTTGCGGCTCCGTAAACTACCGATCCATTAACCTTTATGAGGCAAACGCCATGCACCCACGTTTTCAAGCTGCCTTCGCTCAGCTTGCAGAGAATTTGCAGTCAGCCCTCGCTCCCGTTCTGGCAGACGCACATTTCCCCGCCCTGCTGACGGCGGAGCAGGTCACGGTGCTTAAACAGGCAACCGGGCTGGATGAAGACGCGCTGGCTTTCGCACTGCTGCCCCTGGCTGCCGCCTGCGCCCGGGCCGATCTTTCCCACTTCAACGTCGGCGCCATCGCGCGCGGCGTCAGCGGAACCTGGTACTTCGGCGGGAACATGGAGTTCCTCGGCGCAACCATGCAGCAGACCGTTCACGCGGAGCAGAGCGCCATCAGCCACGCCTGGCTGCGCGGTGAGAAAGCCCTGAGCGCCATCACCGTAAACTACACCCCGTGCGGCCACTGCCGCCAGTTTATGAACGAGCTGAACAGCGGGCTGCAGCTGCGCATTAACCTGCCGGGCCGCGCGCCGCACACGCTGGGCGATTACCTGCCTGACGCCTTCGGCCCGAAAGATCTGGAGATTAAAACGCTGCTGATGGACGAGCAGGATCACGGTTTCGCCCTGTCCGGCGATGACCTGAACCAGGCGGCCATACGCGCGGCGAACAAGAGCCACACCCCGTACAGCAACTCCCCGAGCGGCGTGGCACTGCAGTGCCGCGATGGCCGTATCTTCACCGGCAGCTATGCGGAAAACGCCGCGTTTAACCCAACGCTGCCGCCGCTGCAGGGCGCACTCAACCTGCTGAGCCTGAACGGCTACGATTATCCGGACATTCAGCGTGCCGTTCTGGCCGAAAAGGCCGATGCGCCGCTGATTCAGTGGGATGCCACCGCCGCAACGCTCAAGGCGTTAGGCTGCACGACGATCGACCGCGTCCTGCTGGCGTAAACCTTCCGGCGGACAGAAATGTCCGCCACGTTGCTGAAAAACCCCTCAGTTGAGTCGCTGTTTCTTGCGCTAACCAGGCGGGTAAAGTAGCCTGAGTTAAATTTCATCCACGAACGAGCCATCTTCATGTTAAAGCGCGTTTTTTACAGCCTGTCTGTCCTGGTCGGCATACTGCTGTTTATCGTGCTGGGTCTCGACCGCTGGATGAGCTGGAAAACCGCTCCCTACATCTTTGATGACCTGCAGGATCTCCCCTATCGCCAGGTGGGCGTGGTGCTCGGCACCGCCAAGTATTACCGCACCGGGGTGATCAACCAGTATTACCGCTACCGCATTCAGGGCGCGCTGAACGCCTACAACAGCGGCAAGGTAAACTACCTGCTGCTGAGCGGTGATAACGCGCTGCAAAGCTATAACGAGCCGGTGACGATGCGGAAGGATTTGATTGCCGCAGGCGTGGACCCTGCCGATATCGTGCTCGACTACGCCGGGTTCCGCACCCTCGACTCCATCGTGCGCACGCGCAAAGTCTTCGATACCAACGACTTCATCATCATCACCCAGCGCTTCCACTGCGAGCGCGCGCTGTTTATCGCCCTGCACATGGGCATTCAGGCCCAGTGCTACGCGGTGCCGTCGCCGAAAGATATGCTGAGCGTGCGCGTCCGCGAGTTTGGCGCGCGTTTTGGCGCCCTGGCCGATCTCTATATCTTCAAACGCGAACCGCGCTTTTTAGGCCCTCTGGTGCCGATCCCGGCAATGCACGAAGTGCCGGAAGACGCGCAGGGTTACCCGGCGGTGACGCCAGAGCAGCTGCTGGATATGCAGAAAAAAGAGAAAAAGTAGGCCTGCCTTTATACTTTCTTTACGCCGGTACTGACGCTTTTTATCCCCCCTTTACGCCAGCTCTTTTAACCTGAGTTCACTGCCGCTACGGCTTCATTGAAGAATGACTATGAACTCGATAATGAATGCGTTTTTCCTCAAAAGTCTTCGCCCGTATTTTAACTTCCCCGGTTTATCACTCCCCGGCGCACTTAATTCTGGTCTCTGGCTGGATGAAAAAATTGACGCCCTGCAGCACAATATTGCCGTGGAAGTGGCCGACTATCTTGAACGCTACCCGCAGACGAAACACGTTGACGTTTACCTTAACGATATCAACGGCACGATGCGCGGCAAGCGCCTCACGGTGGAGAGCATGCTGAGTCTGGAAAAAGGCTGTTATTTTCCGCTTTCCGTCTACTCCATGGATCAGAAGGGAAAAATCGCCGCCCCGGTTTATGATGAACCCGACCGGCTGTGCGTCCCGGTCGCCGGTTCTCTGCGTCCCTGTCCGCAGGATCCGGAGCATACCGCGCAGATCCTGCTGACGATGAAGGATAGCGACGGTAACCCCTGCCCGCTTGAGCCACGCGCGATACTGCAGAACGTCGTGGCCCGCTTCCACCAGCACGGCCTTTTCCCGGTCATTGCCCCGGAAATCGAGTTTTACCTGACGGGACAGGGCGATCGCGATCCGCAAAATCAGGGCTGTTTTCACATGGACACCTCGTCGGCGCACGCGGCGCTTTTTGACGAACTGGAACAGCTGGCGCACCTTCAGCGCATCCCGCTGTCAGGGGTGGTAGCGGAAGCCGAGTCCGGACAGTACGAATTAAACCTGAAGCACAGCCAGCGCGTCGTAGAGGTCTGTGATAACGTGCTGGCCCTGCGCCGCCTGACCCGCTATGTCGCTGAAAAGCACGGTCTTCAGGCTAACTTTATGGCTAAGCCCTTCAGCCAGCTCTCCGGCAGCGGTTTGCACATCCATTTCAGCCTGAACAACAGCCGTGGCGAGAACGTTTTTGCCTCGCCGGTGAACGCGCTGAGCAGCATGATGCGCTTGTGCATCGCGGGCCAGCTGGCGCTGATGCCCGCCTCCGTCGCCATTCTTGCGCCGGGGGTCAACGCGTTTCGTCGCCTGCGAAAAAACCTGACGGAACCCGTCTTTAACTCGTGGGGGTATAACACCCGCTCCGCTGCCCTGCGCATTCCCTGCTCGGAAGAGAGCAACCGTCGTATCGAGTACCGACTGGCCGGAGCCGATGCGAATCCGTATCTGGTGGCGGCCACAATCCTGACCGGCATGCTGTTCGGGCTGGAACATATCGACGAGGGGGAACTCCCGGAACCGCAGCAGGACCAACCGGAACTCCCGCTGTTCCAGCAGGAGGCAATTGAGGCCTTCGCCCGCTGTCAGTATCTCACCGACAGCCTGGGCGACGCCTTTTCCGAACAGTGGGTCGCCTGCAAGCTTTCTGAACTCGAGTGGTTTGAGCGCATTGTGACGCAAGAAGAGTCCCATCTGGCATAGGCCATAAAAAAGCCCGCTCGGTGAGCGGGCCGGGTATGGCGAGTGACGATTACTTCTTACGGGCGTACTTCAGTGAATCCAGCGCCACCGCGAAGATGATGATGGCGCCCTTGATGATGTACTGCCAGTACGGGTTCACGCCAATGTAGGTCAACCCGTAGTTGATGACGGTAAAGATGATCACACCGGTGACCACGCCGAGCACGGTCCCCACCCCGCCGCTGAAGGAGACGCCGCCGACCACGCAGGCCGCAATCGCATCCAGCTCGTACATGAAGCCAAGGTTGTTCGTTGCGGAGCCGATACGGCCTGCTTCCAGCATCCCGCCGAAGGCGTAGAACACACCGGACAGCGCGTAAATCATCAGCAGGTTCAGGGCAACGTTTACCCCGGACACTTTCGCCGCTTCCGGGTTACCACCGATAGCGAAGATGTTTTTACCGAAGCGCGTTTTGTTCCACAGGATCCAGACGAACGCCACCGCAATCAGCGCATAGAAGGTAATGTACGACAGGCGGAAGCTGCCCAGCGCGATAAACCCCTGCGTGAAGGTGGAGAAGCCGCTGTCAAAGCCCGAAATCGGCGACGCGCCCACAAAGTCGTAGTACAGGGAGTTGATACCATAAACGATGATCATCGTACCCAGCGTGGTGATAAATGGCGTCACGTTCAGGTAAGCGATGATAATACCGTTGATCAGGCCAATCACCGCCCCGATGGCGCAGACAATCAGGATCACCACGAAAATCGGCATAGTCGCCATCTCCGGGAACACCTTGTTGGCGTTTTCCATCGACTGCAGCAGGGTTGCCGCAATAACCGCCGCCAGGCCGACCTGACGACCGGCAGAAAGGTCCGTCCCCTGGGTGACGATAAGGCCCGCCACGCCCAGCGCAATGATGATACGCACGGAGGACTGGGTCAGAATATTACTCAGGTTCAGCAGGCTTAAGAACGTAGGGTCCTGGAAAATAATAATGGCCAGCAGGACTAAAAGAACAACGTAAATACCGCCTTCTTTCAGGTAAGTGAGAAAACTTTTTTTATTTAACGCACTCATGAGGAGCCCCTGATCTTAAAGGTGCAAAGACGCAAGACGCAAAATTTCGTTTTGCGTTGTCGTTTTGGTGTCAACAATACCGGCAACGAGACCATTGCTCATAACCAGAATACGATCCGTGATCCCTAACAGTTCCGGCATTTCGGAAGAAATAATAATGATCCCTTTATTCTTTTTCGCCAGCTCGGCAATCAGCTGATAAATTTCAAACTTCGCGCCGACGTCAATACCGCGGGTCGGTTCATCCAGCATCAGAATTTCTGGCTGGGTTAATAACCAACGGCCAATAATAACTTTTTGCTGGTTACCACCGGAAAGCGAACCGATTTGGGTACGGTGGCCAGGCGTTTTCACGCGCATGGAGTCAATTACCCACTGGGTATCGCTCTTCATGCGGGAGTTATCCAGCAGCCCGACTTTGTTTTTGTAATTGCGAATATTAGAGATTAACGAGTTAAAGTTAATATCCAGATAAGCATAAATACCGGTCGAACGACGTTCTTCCGTCACCAGCGCAAAACCGTTATTAATGGCTTCGTTGGCATTATGGTTGTTAATTTTCTTCCCGTGCAGCGTGATGGTGCCGTCGGCCTTCTCGCGGATGCCAAACAGGGTTTCCACGATGTCGGTACGCTTTGCCCCTACCAGGCCAGCAATGCCAAGAATTTCGCCTTTGTGAAGGTCGAAAGAAACATCGCGGATGGACGGCTGGCGCAGCGAGGTCAGATTGCGCACTTCGAGGATTACTTCACCTGGCTTGTTCTCTTTGTCCGGGAAGCGCTGGTTCAGGGAACGGCCGACCATCATGGCGATGATCTTGTCCATGTCCAGCCCTTCAAGCGGCTGCGTGGCAATCCACTGGCCGTCGCGCAGGATGGTAATTTCATCGCACAGCTGGAAGATCTCTTCCATTTTGTGCGAGATGTACACAATGCCGCAGCCGCGTTCTTTCAGCTTACGAATAATGGTAAAAAGGTGATTAACCTCTTTTTCCGTTAATGACGAGGTAGGTTCATCCATGATGACGATTTTCGCATCATAGGAGAACGCTTTGGCAATTTCGATCATCTGCATCTGGGAAACGGATAATGTCCCCACGCGGGCGCGCGGATCGATATCAATATCCAGCTCATCGAAAATCGCTTTGGTGTCGCGATACATTTTATCCTGATCGACAAACACACCTTTAGTTGGGTAACGTCCCAACCACATGTTATCCATTACCGAGCGTTGCAGTACCAGGTTTAATTCCTGGTGAACCATCGAGATACCGTTTTCCAGCGCTTCTTTCGCTGAATGGAAATCGATCTCTTTCCCCTGAAAAAGAATGCTGCCAGAATCTTTTTGATAGATCCCAAAAAGACATTTTAATAACGTTGATTTACCCGCACCGTTCTCCCCCATTAATGCATGAATAGAGTGAGGACGGACTTTTAAATTAACATTATCGAGTGCCTTAACACCGGGGAAGGACTTGTTGACGCCTGTCATTTCCAACAAGTATTCACCGGACGACTGAGTAGTTGTGCTGACCATAATTATACCTTGTTGGCCTCGCATATCGCGTTATAAAAGGGCGCAACGAATTGCGCCCAGTGAAGACAAAACGAAGATCTTATTTACCGATAAACTCAGCCAGGTTGGACTGGTCTACGCCCACGTAAGGCACGCGAACGATTTTGTTGTCAATTTTCCAGTTGGTGCCATCCGCCGCGCCTTTACCGTCGGCGAGGTTTTTCGCCAGATCGAAGGTCGCTTTCGCCTGGTTGTTGGCATCGTTCAGAACGGTACCGGCCATCGCGCCAGATTTAACCAGCGCCAGCGCTTCCGGCAGGGCATCCACGCCAAATACCGGGATGGACGATTTATTGTGGGCTTTCAGCGCTTCAACCGCACCCATTGCCATCGCATCGTTGTTGGCAATGACCACTTCGATTTTGTTCGCGTTCGGGCCAGACAGCCACGCGTCCATCTTATCTTTCGCCTGAGCGGTGTCCCACATCGCGGTATCTAACGCCAGCTGCTGGGTTTTCAGGCCCTTGTCGTTCAGCTCTTTGATAACATAGGTGGTACGCGCTTCAGCATCCGGGTGGCCAGGCTCGCCTTTCAGCAGCACGAACTGGATCTGACCGTCTTTGTTCAGGTCCCAGTTCGGGTTCGCCGCCCAGTGCTTCGCGATCAGATCGCCCTGAATAATGCCGGACTCTTTAGAGTCAGTACCGACGTAATACGCTTTGTCATAGCTGTCCAGCGCTTTACGGGAAGGTTCTTTGTTGAAGAAGACGATTGGCACGTTCTGGCCGCGCGCTTTCTCAATAACCGTGCCTGCTGCAGCCGGGTCAACCAGGTTGATCGCCAGGGCCTTAACGCCTTTAGCCAGCAGAACGTCGATCTGATCGTTCTGTTTGGACTGGTCGTTCTGGGAGTCATTCATCAGCAGCTGTACGTCTGGCGCTGCTTTCGCATCTTTCTCAATTGCTTTACGCACAACAGACATGAAGTTGTCGTCGTATTTATAGATGGTCACACCAATACGGGTATCCGCAGCGTGCGCTGCTGCACCAAAAAGCATGCTTGCCATTACAGCAGACAGGGTCAACACCTTCTTATTCATGGTATCTCCGGTTTTTTTATGCAGGGTAGTTCTTGTGAATAACGATCGGCAGGCAGGTGTTAATAAAACGTTACTGACAGCCGACGTTCACTTATAAAATTTCTATCTTCCGTGGTCGGTAACGCTCCAGAAATGCGTTTTATTCGTTGTTTGCGGCACATTGGCTATGGTGAAAGCGAATAATCACCGTTACATAGCGTTTCAGCCCCTAAAACGCTGACATCATAGTCAGCGCCTTGTTAAGATACTGTGAATTTACTCACAGATTGAAAACGGTTACATCACCTGGTGTAATCAGTTAGTGATCGGAACCACAATTTGCCGGGCGGCGACGGAATGACGACGCACCAGCGTCGGCATGAAGCAGTGAGTTGCCCCCGGATCCAGCAGCCCTGCCGCTCCCTGCAGCGCCAGCTCGGTCGCCAGTTTTGCCATAGAAGCAATGGGATAGCGCACCGTAGTCAGCTGCGGGTCGGTGTAACGGGCAATCGGAATATCATCGAAACCAATCAATGACAAATGCTGTGGCACCGCAATGCCGTTATCCTTCAGCGCAGTCAGCGCACCTGCCGCCATGCTGTCGTTATAGGCAAACACGGCAGAAAGCTGCAGATTGCGGCCCAGCAGTTCCACCATTGCCGCCTCACCGCCCTGCATATCCGGCGTGCCGGTGCCAATCCAGCTTTCTGATGGCGTAATACCGTGCTCTTTCAGGGCGTTTTGCCACCCCTCACGCCGCAGCTCGTCATCTTCAATGTGATGGCTGGATGCCAGATAGCCGATCCGCTGATGGCCGTTATTGATGAGCATTTTGGTGGCCATCATGGCGCCGCTGACGTTATCCAGCCCGACACAGCGGTGGGCATAGCCCGGGACGATGCGGTTGATCAACACCATGCCCGGGATCTGCTCCATAAACCCGACCAACTCTTCATCGCTTAAGGCTTTTGAGTGAACAATCAGGGCGTTGCAGCGCTGGCGGATCAGCACTTCAATGGCATAACGCTCCTTTTCCGCCTCGTGATAGCTGTTGCCAATCAGCACGTATTTCTGATGCTGCTGGGCGACCACATCGACCGCTTTCACCAGCGCACCGAAAAAGGCGTCCGAGACATCCATTACCACCACGCCGATGGTATCGCTGACCTGTGTTGCCAGCGCCTGCGCGTTGGCATTTGGCCGGTACCCGAGCTGGGTCACGGCTTTCATTACGGTTTCACGGGTTTCAGGGCTGACCAGCGCGCTGTTGTTCAGCACGCGGGAGACGGTAGCCACAGAAACGCCCGCCAGACGGGCGACGTCACGAATGGTGATCATATTCACCATCCTTCAAAGAATTGCAGCAACTCACAGACACCCCCTGTGTTTAGCAAGGTGGCTATTTTGGCAGCGAGAGAAAGGGGACTACGTGAAGAAGCTCACACTCATGAAAACGCTTACATCCGTTTTGTTAATGATTGTGATCCAGATCGTTATCTGGATGTATTACTCAATGATACCCCCGAAGCATGTGCGGTTAACTGACGCCACCCCCATTCCAGCGGTCCCTGGCGGAAATAACGCAGCCAGATGACAGAAAACGCCAGGTTTACTATCCAGACCGGAATAACAAACGCCAGTAGTCCGAGGCGGTCGAATTTCATAAACAGGCCAAAGCGATAGAAAATCGTGGTGCAGATCAGCGTCTGCAGGAGGTAATTACTTAACGCCATCCGCCCAACGCAGGCTACGGCGCTGACGATCCACAGGCGAGAAAGCTGCGGCCAGAAACCATAGATCAGCGCCGCATAGCCGATGGTCTGGAACGGCGCGCTCAATTCACGCGGCGCCTGCAGCAGGAACGCGCACCAGCGGTAATCCCAGTGAAGGTGCCACTGCGCCATTACCGCCGGAAGGTTAATCAGCACGCCCAGCAGGACCAGCCCCGCGCCGGTGCGGCGGTAGTGCCGCAGGCTGAATTCCCCTTTCAGCCAGCCGGTGCGCATCAGTGACGCGCCCATCAGCATCATGCCCGCCAGCTGCCAGCCGTATTGCGCCCCCAGGGCAAGCAGATTGTCGCCCAGCATATCCGCACGGTTGCTTATCGCTTCCGTACCGCCCTTCAGCTTCCAGTACTGCTCGTACTGGAGGTTAGCGGCGTCCGGGATCCAGGAACGGTTTGTCGCGTCACCGGAGATCAGCCCCAGCAAAAGCAGGACACCGAGCCCCATGAGATAGAGCATCACGCCGGTGTTAAACAGGCTTTTCACGCTGTGCGCGTCGCGAATCAGCCGCCAGCAGATCAGCCCGACTAACCCATAAGCGAGAAGAATATCACCGTCCCAGAAGAACAGGCCGTGGATAAAGCCGAGAATTGCCAGTAGCGTTAAGCGCGACTGGATCCAGCGCGTGCCGCGTTTGAGCAGAAGCTGCAGGCCCGCGCCAAACAGCAGCGCAAACAGCGTGAGGAATTTAACCTGAGCAAACAGGTCGAGGATCGCCCACGTCCATGCATCGCTTCGGGTGATGTCGCCGTACCAGGCGGGATTGAGGTAAGCGGCCTTCGGCAGACCGAAGGCGCTGATATTCAGCAGCAGGATACCCAGAATGGCGACGCCGCGAACAAAATCGAGCGTGACGTTTCGCTCCATGGTCCCTGCCCTGTCTGATTAGTTGTGGTGACGCACGGCGCGCAGGAACTCCTGGCGGGTGTTCTGGCTCGATTTAAACAGGCCGCCCAGCGAGGTGGTGGTGGTCGCACTGGTCGCATCACGCACGCCGCGCGCTTTCACGCAGTAGTGCACCGCATCAATAGAGACCGCCACGTTATTGGTACCCAGCAGCGTTTGCAGCGCGATCAGGATCTGCTGCGTCAGACGCTCCTGCACCTGAGGGCGCTGCGCGAAGAACTGCACAATACGGTTGATCTTCGACAGGCCAATCACCGTGTCTTTCGGGATATACGCCACGGTCGCTTTACCGTCGATGGTCACGAAATGGTGCTCGCAGGTGCTGGTCAGCGTAATATCACGGACCGTCACCATCTCATCCACCTTCATCTTGTTTTCGATGACGGTAATTTTCGGGAAGTTGGCGTAATCCAGTCCGGAGAAAATTTCGTCAACGTACATTTTAGCGATACGCTTGGGCGTCTCCATCAGGCTGTCATCGCTCAGATCGAGATTCAGCAGTTGCATGATCTCGGTCATATGCCCGGAAATCAATCTTTTACGGGTTTCATTGTCCATATCCTGAACGGGCGGACGCAGTGGCGTTTCAAGACCGCGCGCGAGCAGGGCTTCGTGGACCAGGGCAGCTTCTTTACTGAGTGATGACATTTTGTTCTCCTGCAGGTGTGGCGTCTTTCGCCCTCGTTGTGGCAAAAGTATGCGCTCATTGTGCGTGAGGCGACGCACATAATCCAGTATTCACGACGATAATTATTGCAATTGCTGTTGCCTTTCAGCGTGGCGATTCCAGACCAGGGCACCCGCGACAAACAGCGCAACGCCAGCCAGCCCCAGCGCAGGCTCCAGCCGGTGGGTTAGCCAGGTTGATAACGCCGAGGTCACCGGCCCCACCAATTGCCCGATGGCATACCCGGTGGTGAGCAGCCCCGCCATATAGCGCGTGTGGTTCGGTGCCAGCTCGCGGCCGTATAAAAGAGAGAGCTGTACCGCGCAGAGGAACCCGCCGCCCACCAGCAGCCCGCCCGTCAGCAAGCCGCCAATGCCCGGCAGCAGCCAGGCTGCCAGCACGCCCGCACCCTGTAACCACAGCACTATCGCCAGCCTGCGGTTAGCCGTTGAGGTGTGGCGCAAAAGAATGCTGAGCGCAATCCCCACCACGGCCGCGGCACCAAAAATCGGCCAGACAAACTGGGCAAACAGGCTGCCGGGAAAACGCACCGCCGCCATTTGCGAAAGGAAGGTCGCCGGAAGGATATAGCCAAATCCCGCCAGGCTGTAGCTCCAGACCAGGCGCTTGAGATCCGTCGTCAGCACCAGCGGCTCTGGCGCGCTGCCGGGTCGATGAAGCTGTCCGGAACGCGGCAGATAGCGCGCCACCAGCGCGACCAATACCAGCGCCAGCACGCCGTAGATTTGCCACGCCGCACCGGCCGAAAGGGATTTCGCCTGAATATAGACCGCGAGCAGGCCGCTCAGGGCGATGCCCGCGCCTGGTCCGGCAAACACGGCGGCGCTGAGCCCCGGTTTACCCAGCTGCCCCAGCCGCTCGTTGCTCCAGGCGGCAATCAGCACCATTGACCAGCCGCTCATGCAGCCAATCACAAAGCGCAGCAGGCCGTGCACAACGGCGTTATCCGCGGCGGCGGAGAGCAGGGTCAGCGCAACCGCACCGGTGATGCCAAGCCAGAGTCGCGTTTCAACAAAGCGGTGCGCCCGCATGGCATCCCATGCGCCCACCAGATAGCCCAGATAATTCATCGCCGCCACCAGACCTGCGCTGGTGAGCGTGAGTTGCCCGGCGGCAATCATCAGCGGCACCTGAGGCGTAAAGGCGAAGCGCCCTATCCCCATCGCCACCACCAGAACGACAAACCCACTAAGCGCAATACGCAGCGCCATGACCGCTCCAATTGTTAAAGAAAAGTAAATTTATGATGCAGCATCTCGCCGTTCCGCGAAAGTGAAAGTTGCTCACAGGTAAATGAAAACGCTGTATTATGGCTCTAATGAATAGCTATTCTCATTAAGGAGCCCTGCATGGAACTGCTCAAAGAGCACCGTTGTTTTGAAGGTCGACAGCAGCGCTGGCGGCACGACTCCACCACGCTGAACTGCGCCATGACGTTTAGCATTTTCCTGCCCCCGACGGAAAATCCGCCGGTACTGTTCTGGCTTTCAGGCCTGACGTGTAATGACGAAAACTTCACTACCAAAGCGGGCGCGCAGCGTATTGCGGCCGAGCTGGGCATTGCGCTGGTGATGCCCGACACCAGCCCGCGCGGCGATGATGTGGCGGACGATGCCGGGTACGACCTGGGCAAAGGTGCCGGATTTTATCTCAACGCCACCGAGCAGCCGTGGGCGAGCCATTACCGCATGTATCACTACATTCGCGACGAGCTGCCAGCGCTGATTAAGGCCGAATTTACGGTGAGCGACCGCTGCGCCATCAGCGGCCACTCCATGGGCGGGCACGGGGCGTTAATCATGGCGCTGAAAAACCCGGGGAAATACACCAGCGTCTCTGCGTTCGCGCCGATTGTGAACCCAACGCAGGTGCCGTGGGGACAAAAAGCTTTCACAAACTATCTGGGTAAAGATGAAGAGAAATGGCAGGAATGGGATAGCTGCGCGCTGATGCTGGCAAGCCGGACGGAAGATGCGATTCCGATGCTTATCGACCAGGGTGATGCGGATCAGTTCCTCGCCGGACAGTTACAGCCTGCGGTTCTGGCTGAAGCGGCGCGCCAGAAGGACTGGCCGCTGACGCTGCGCATTCAGGCGGGATACGATCACAGCTATTACTTTATGGCGTCCTTTATTGAAGATCATCTCCGCTTCCATGCGGAACATCTGTTCAGGTAAGTTCAGCCTTTTTGCCCGGTAGCCTCCTGCATACCGGGCCTTTCCCCTCCCCCTCATTTACATAGTTCTATCCGCTTGAATCCAGGCTGGTTTCCTTTCACCTCCTTCAAACACAAATGATTTCAATTATCATTTGTGTTTACAATTCTACATTCTTTTGTACAATTCCAGGCTCTTCTCCATCTTAAAGAGTTCTTAAAAGACAAAAACATACAGTTCTCAGGGTTATCCCGATGGAGTTTTATTCATTTTTATACGGAATGTACAAATGACAATACCCCGCATTAAGCTCCTGGCCGTCGCCGTTGGCGCTGCCACATTCACCCCTCTCGTTCACGCAGCCGATCAGGACACCGTTGTCGTCACCGCGACGGGTTTTGAACAAAAGATCCAGAATGCCCCCGCCTCCATCTCTGTTATTTCGAAACAGCAGATTGAAGATAAAGCCTACCGTGATGTTACCGATGCCCTGAGAGACGTCCCGGGCGTGGTCGTCACCGGCGGCGGGAGTAGCAGTGATATCAGCATTCGCGGCATGGCATCTCAGTACACCTTGTTCCTCGTGAACGGCAAACGCGTCAGTACGCGAAGCACCCGCCCAAACAGCGACAACTCGGGTATTGAACAAGGCTGGCTGCCGCCGCTGGAGTCCATTGAGCGCATTGAGGTTATCCGCGGCCCAATGTCCTCACTTTACGGCTCCGATGCGATGGGTGGCGTCATCAACGTCATTACCAAAAAAGTCTCAAACACTAAAGCCTGGACCGGTTCGTTGCACGGCGATGCAACCTTCCAGGAAAACCATGATTCCGGCGATATCTTCCAGACCAACGCCTACGCTTCTGGTCCCCTGATTGACGGTCTGCTTGGCGCAAAAGTGACGGGGCTGTTGTCACGCCGCGCCGAAGATAAAATCGTGAACGGGTATAACGAGCAGAAAATGCGTAACGGTGGCATTACCCTGAACTTCACCCCGGATGAGAAGAACGATTTCGATCTTGATTTTGCTCGCGAGCTTCAGGACAGAAACAGCACGCCAGGGATGTCGAAAGCGGCTGAAACCTGCCGGGGAACGACCTGTAAGCCAAATACTAAAAGCGACTCACGCTATGAGCACACAACTTACTCCTTAACCCACAGCGGGTATTACGACGACTTCAATACCACCAGCTATATCCAGCAGGAAGAGACCAATAATCCAGGTCGCAAAATGCGCTCGTATAACACCACCTTCAACAACCAGAACCAGATTTTCCTCGGCGATCATACGTTGACCCTCGGCGGGCAGTATCGGTATGAGAAACTGCGCGACGAGGGCAATCAGCTGGAAGCTGCGGACGGCCTGAACAAACTGACGCGCTGGAGCTGGGCCCTGTTTGCCGAAGATGAATGGTCAATGACGGAAAGCTTTACATTGACCGGCGGCCTGCGTATGGACAAAGACCAAAACTACGGGACGAACTGGACGCCGCGCGGTTACGGCGTATGGCACCTGGCCGATCACTGGACGTTGAAAGGCGGGGTTTCGGCTGGCTATCGTGCGCCGGATCTGCGGCAGTCGTCTGCCAGTTGGGGCCAGGTAACGGGTGGCGGCCGTCTTGACGGTATCATCGTTGGCAACCCGGATCTGAAACCAGAGAAGAGCCTGAGCGAAGAGCTCGCCCTGCTCTGGGATAACAACGATAACCTGAATGCCGGCGTGACGCTGTTTAATACCGACTTCAAGGACAAGATTACGGAAGTTCGCCGCTGTAACAGCAGCGCCGATCCCGCCTGTACGATTGGCGATCACAGCTATGATTTCGTGAGCGACCGCGTTAACGTGGACAAAGCCAACATGCGCGGCGTGGAGTCCTCCTTCGGCTGGAAAATCTCGCGCGATGTAAACTGGACCGCAAACTATACCTATACCGAATCTGAGCAGAAGAGCGGTCAGTTCTCAGGCAAGCCGCTGAACAAGATGCCGAAGCACATGTTCAACACCACCCTGGACTGGCAGGCGACGCCCGACGTAGGTTTCTGGAGCCGTCTGAACCTTCGCGGTAAAACGTCTGAGTACCTGAGCCGCACGTCAATGTCCCAAGGCACACCGTCCTACACTCAGGTTGATGTCGGTCTGCGCTACAACGCGAACAAAAACCTGCTGGTTACCGCCGGTGTGTATAACGTGCTGGATAAGCAGATTGACTACGACACGTATGACACCGTGCTGGACGGGCGTCGCTATACGGTTGGCATGACCTACAGCTTCTGATCTGCCCATAAAAAAGCCCGCTCGGTTGAGCGGGCTGAAAGAGAGGAAGCGCGGTTATTGTTTAAATCGTTCCGGGAAATCCATTTCACTGTAGCGAACGAAGCGGGTTCCTTTCGTCAGTTTGTAGCCAAACCAGATGATCAGGAACAGCGGAATACCAATGTAGGTCGCCGTGACGGCACCCCAGTCAATGGTGTCCGCAAGGAAGGCCTCATAGTTCTGACCCAGAGTAATGATCAGGCACAGAACGAAGGCGAAAATCGGCCCCAGCGGGAAGAACCCTGAACGGTACGGCAGGTTATTCAGGTCATGACCCTGCATGACGTAGCCGCGACGGAAACGGTAGTGGCTGATGGCAATGCCCAGCCAGGCGATAAAGCCCGTCATCCCGGAGGTGTTAAGCAGCCACAGGTACACCGTCTGGTTGCCGAACATGGAGGTCAGGAAGCACAGGCCGGCAATCACCGTGGTGGCATACAGCGCGTTGCGCGGTACGCCGCCGCGGGACAGTTTCGAGAAAATGCGCGGCGCTTTGCCGTCGCAGGCCAGGGTATAAAGCATACGGGTGGAGGCGTACATGCCGGAGTTACCCGCCGACAGCACCGCCGTCAGGATCACCGCATTCATTACCGCCGCCGCTGAGAGCAGGCCCGCGTGCTGGAAGACCAGGGTGAACGGGCTGACGCTGATGTCTTTCACGTCGTTACGCAGCAGGCTTGGATCGGTATACGGAATGATCAGGCTGATAATCAAAATAGCGAACACGTAGAACAGCAGGATACGCCAGAACACCTGACGCACCGCGCGCGGAATGTTCTTCTCCGGGTTTTCGGATTCACCGGCCGCGATACCAATCAGCTCCGTTCCCTGGAAGGAGAAGCCGACAATCATCGCCACGCCAATCATCGCCGAGAAGCCCCCGGCAAACGGCGCGTCGCCGATGGTCCAGTTACTCCAGCCCGCAGGTTCAGCCCCTTTGAAAATACCCACGATCATCGCCACGCCGACGACGATAAAGATGATGACGGTTGCCACTTTGATCAAAGAGAACCAGTATTCCGCTTCGCCAAAGCCGCGCACGGAGATGTAGTTCAGCAGGAAGATGACGGCGAGGAACAGGGCGCTCCAGATCCAGCCCGGCGTGTCCGGGAACCACCAGGTCATCACCAGCTGCGCGGCGACGAGGTCCACGGCGATGGTGACGGCCCAGTTGTACCAGTAGTTCCAGCCCAGCGCGAAGCCGAAGCCTTCCTCAACGTATTTTTGTCCGTAGGTCGAAAACGAACCTGACACCGGCATGTATGCCGCCAGTTCGCCCAGGCTGGTCATCAGGAAATAAACCATCAGGCCAATCAGGATATAAGAGAATAATGCCCCACCCGGGCCGGCTGCCGAAATCGTTGCGCCAGAGGCAACGAAAAGACCTGTACCGATAGAGCCGCCAATGGCGATCATCGTCAGGTGACGCGCCTTGAGTTCACGACGTAGCGTGGGCGCTTCTGTGGTTTTAGTTTCTGAAACCATGTGAAAATGCTGTCCATTTAATAAATGAGGCGCGATTGTAGCAGACGATCTGCGTTCCTTCCGGCAGAAATACCCTGTTATAAGAGAGCTTCATGACGCGTCCAGGATTATAAGTAACGCATTATTTTTCCCTCTCCCCTTTGGGGTGAGGGGCGCTTTTACATCTCGCAGTAGCGCAGAAAACGCTGCAGCGAACTGGACAGGTGTTTCTGACGATGGTGGATGCACCACAGCGTGCGCACCAGTTTTGGCAGCGGAACGGGGATTTCCACCAGCGATCCGGTCTCCAGCTGTTCGGCAATCACCCGCCGGGAAAGACAGCTGATGCCCAGGCCATGACGCACCGCGTGCTTAATCGCCTCTGAGTTTCCCAGCTCCATTCCCAGCTGGAAATGCGGCAGATGCGACAGCAGCAGGTAGTCGACAATCTCGCGCGTGCCGGAACCCTGCTCGCGGAGGATCCACTGCGCCTGCGCCAGCCGCTCCAGCGTCACCTCGCCCTGCAATAACGACGAGGCCGGAGACGCAAACACCACCAGCTCATCCTCCAGCCAGGGCTCGGCAATGATATCGACGTTGTGGCAAGGACCTTCGATAAGTCCGATATCCACGCGGAAATCAATCACCGCGTTGATCACGTCCTGGCTGTTACCCACGCTCAACTCCAGCGGCAGGGTCGGGAAATCCCGGCGGTAGCGGGCAATCACTTCCGGCAGGATGTAATTGCCGATGGTGCTGCTGGCAAATACGCGGATCGCGCCGTTGTCCTCGCGGAACAGCTGCTCGATTTCAATAGCCTGCTCCAGCAGCGCCAGCGCGCGCGGGTAAAGCAGGCGGCCATGTTCGTTGACCACCAGTCGCTTCCCTACCCTGTCAAACAGCTGGACGCCCAGCTGGCCTTCGAGATCGGTCAACGCCGCGCTGACGGCAGACTGCGAGAGCGCCAGCATTTGTGACGCCTGGGTCGTCGAGCCGCTTTTCAGCACCTCGGCAAACACTTCCAGCTGACGCAATGTAATGTGCATGGTTGCTTACCACTTATAAAGATTGATTATAAATATATAATCAATTTTATTTTTAAGCCAGCGCGCCGTAACCTTTAGCCAGACAAAGGAGAAGGTTATGTCAGAAATCACCTTACAACATCATCGTACAGTGTGGCACTTCGTGCCCGGCCTTGCGCTCAGCGCCGTCGTCACCGGCGTGGCCTTATGGGGCGGCAGTATTCCGGCAGTGGCCGGTGCAGGGTTCAGCGCGTTAACGCTGGCCATTTTGCTCGGCATGGTAGTCGGGAACACCGTTTACCCCCACATCTGGAAATCCTGCGACGGCGGCGTGATTTTCGCCAAGCAGCATTTATTACGTCTCGGGATTATCCTTTACGGCTTCCGTCTCACCTTTTCGCAGATTGCGGACGTGGGCGTCAGCGGGATTGCCATTGACGTCCTGACGCTGACCAGCACCTTTTTACTGGCGTGCTTTATCGGTCAGAAAGTGTTTGGCCTGGATAAGCAAACCAGCTGGTTAATCGGCGCAGGCAGCAGCATCTGCGGCGCGGCGGCAGTGCTGGCAACAGAACCCGTCGTTAAAGCCGAAGCCAGTAAAGTGACGGTGGCGGTCGCGACGGTGGTTATCTTCGGTACACTGGCGATCTTCCTGTATCCGGCCATGTACCCGCTGGTGGCGCACTGGTTTAGCCCGGAAACCTACGGCATCTATATTGGCTCAACCATGCACGAAGTGGCGCAGGTGGTGGCGGCAGGTCACGCCATTAACCCGGAAGCGGAAAACGCGGCGGTCATTGCCAAAATGCTGCGCGTGATGATGCTGGCCCCGTTCCTGATTTTCCTCGCGGCCCGTGTTAAACAGCTGGCACCGGCTGGCGGCAGCGAGAAGAGCAAAATCACCATTCCGTGGTTTGCGATCCTGTTCATCGTGGTCGCTATCTTTAACTCCTTCCACCTGCTGCCAAAAGCGGTAGTGGAGATGCTGGTGACGCTGGATACGGTGCTGCTGGCGATGGCGATGGCGGCGCTGGGGGTGACCACGCACGTCAGCGCGCTGAAAAAAGCCGGTGCGAAGCCGCTGCTGATGGCGTTGGTGCTCTTCATCTGGCTGATTGTCGGCGGCGGTGCGATTAACCTCGCCGTGCACAGCCTGATGGCATAAACCATCTCGTCCTTCTCCTGTTAACCCGCTATCATAAGCGTTTCGGGTTAACAGGAGTTTTTTTATGAAATACGTTGGAGCGCACGTCAGCGCTGCAGGTGGCCTGGCGAATGCCGCCATTCGCGCCGCCGAAATCGAGGCGACCGCTTTCGCCCTGTTCACCAAAAACCAGCGCCAGTGGCGCGCCGCGCCGCTCACCGCTGAGGTCATTGACGATTTCAAAGCCGCCTGTGAAAAATACCATTACGGGCCGGGCCAGATCCTTCCCCACGACAGCTATCTGATTAACCTCGGGCATCCGGTGCAGGAAGCGCTGGATAAGTCCCGCGAGGCGTTCCTTGATGAAGTGCAGCGCTGCGAACAGCTCGGGCTGACGCTGCTGAACTTCCATCCGGGTAGTCATCTGATGCAGATTGATGAAGATGCCTGTCTGGCGCGCATTGCCGAATCCATCAACATGACGCTGGATAAGACCAAAGGCGTCACCGCAGTGATTGAAAACACGGCTGGTCAGGGCAGCAACCTCGGCTTTAGGTTTGAACATCTGGCGGCAATCATTGACGGCGTGGAAGATAAGTCTCGCGTGGGCGTATGCATTGATACCTGCCACGCGTTTGCCGCCGGGTATGACCTGCGCACCACCGAGGCCACGAAAAATACTTTCGAGGAGTTCGAGCGCGTTGTTGGCTTTAAATATCTTCGCGGTATGCACCTGAACGATGCGAAAAGCGCGTTCGGCAGCCGCGTTGACCGCCACCACAGCCTGGGCGAAGGCAATATCGGTCACGATGCCTTCCGCTTTATTATGCAGGACGCCCGCTTCGACGGTATTCCGATGGTGCTGGAAACCATCAATCCGGATATCTGGGCGGAGGAGATTGCCTGGCTGAAGGCTCAGCAAACCGCAGAACAGGCGGCATAAAAAAAGCCGGGTTGCATTAGCACCCGGCTTTTTTATTTCTTAGTGCTTACGCTGCTTTTGCCACAACTTCCGCTTCCGGACGTTTCAGCACCGCGTAAGACAGGCCTGCCACCAGCGTACCGGCAACAATCGCCAGCAGATAACCCAGTACCGGGGTGATGGCGCCAGGGATCAGCAGGACGAACAGACCGCCGTGCGGTGCCATCAGCTTCGCGCCAATCGCCATGGAGATGGCACCCGTTACCGCGCCGCCGACGATACAGCACGGCAGAACACGCATTGGGTCACGCGCCGCGAACGGAATCGCACCTTCGGTGATGAAGCACAGGCCCAGCACCAGCGCCGCTTTACCGCCTTCCTGTTGCGCTTTGTCGAACTTACGACGGGCAATAATCGTCGCCAGGCCAAGCGCCAGCGGTGGCACCATACCGGCCGCCATGATCGCCGCCATCGGCGCGTAAGTCTGGGTACTCAGCAGGCCAACGCCAAAGGCGTATGCCGCTTTGTTCACCGGGCCACCCATGTCGGTACACATCATGCCGCCGAGGATTGCGCCCAGCAGCACCGCGTTCGCCGTGCCCATGGTTTGCAGCCAGTGGGTCAGGCCCGCCAGGATACCCGCAACCGGCTTACCAATCAGGTAGATCATCGCCAGACCGACCACCAGGCTGGAGATGAGCGGAATGATCAGGATTGGCTTCAGCGCCTCCATACTCTGCGGCAGCTTCAGCTTCGAGCTAATCAGCTTCGCGACGTAACCCGCGAGGAAACCGGCGATGATACCGCCAATAAAGCCGGAGCCGGTGCTCACTGCCAGCATACCGCCGATAAGACCCGGGGTCAGACCCGGACGGTCAGCGATGGAGAAAGCGATAAAGCCCGCCAGCACCGGCACCATCAGCGCGAACGCTGAACCGCCGCCGATCTGCATCAGCGCAGCCGCAAGCGTCCCTTCTTCTTTAAATGCCGTAATACCAAACGCGAACGACAGTGCGATACACAGGCCGCCCGCAACCACCATCGGCAGCATGTAGGACACGCCTGTCAGCAGGTGACGGTATGCGCCCGCAGACTCTTTTTTACCTTCGGTCGGCGTTTTTACTGCGCCGGTGGCCTGATACGGTTTGGCTTCTGCCAGGGCCTTATCAAACTCCTGCGCGGTCTTTTTCAGCGCCAGGCCGGTAGAGGTGCGGTACATCGGTTTGCCGGCAAATTTCGCCAGATCCACTTCGATATCTGCCGCCACAATCACCAGATCGGCCTCAGCGACCTCTTCCGGCGTAATGGCATTGCCCGCACCCACGGAGCCACGGGTTTCAACCTTCACCCACCAGCCGCGTTTTTTCGCTTCGGTTTCAATGGCTTCAGCCGCCATAAAGGTGTGCGCCACGCCCGTCGGGCAGGCCGTGACCGCGACAACACGTTTCGGACCCGAGGCCGCAGCCGGAGCCGCTGCGACAGGCGCGCTGTAGACGGTCGCGTGACCTTTCGCTTCGCTCAGGAACAGTTCCGGGTGTGCCACCGCGCGATTAATATCGCCCAGCCACACTTTTTTGCCGTTCAGCGCGCTGTCAGCGGGAATTTTATCGCCCAGGACAATCGCCAGTTCGGCATCGCCTGGGTTATCAATGATGTCCAGGTGTGCTTTTTGTGCCGCCGCGCCCAGCAGGGTCTTCGCCATGTAGGCGCGAGCCTGTCCGAGACCGGAGTCAATGATCAGCAGCGTTTTCATTATTCCTCTCCTGCTGTTAGTTAAAAGGTTTTAAGTCAACGCGCGCCATCATCGCGGCTAACTGGGTACGATCGGTAATACCGACATTGCTCTGGCTCACGGCCAGGGCTGCAACGGCGGTGGCAAGACGTAACGTATGTTCACTGGATTCACGCATCAGCAGGCCGTAAATCAGGCCGCCAACCATAGAATCCCCTGCGCCAACGGTGCTCACTACTTCCATTGACGGCGGTTTGGCAATCCATTCACCTGAAGCGTTAACCCACAACGCCCCTTCTGCACCCAGCGAGATCACCACGTGAGCAATACCCTGCTCGCGCAGCGCATGGGCGGCCTCAATCACATCTTTTAATTCCGGCAGCTTACGGCCTGCCCAGATCTCCAGCTCGCGGCGGTTTGGCTTCACCAGCCACGGAGAGGCTTTCAGACCCGCCACCAGCGCATCGCGGCTGCTGTCGAAGATAATGCACGGGCACTGGCTGCGCAGGCGCGTCATCCAGTCGGTAAACGCTTCCGGGCTGACGCCGGACGGCAGGCTGCCGCTGACGCACACCATGTCGAACTGGCCCAGCCAGGTCAGGGAGTCGGTCACAAAGCGCTCCCAGTCAGCTGGCGTCACTTCGAAACCGGAGAAGTTAAGATCGGTCACTTCGCCGTCTTTTTCCGTCAGCTTAACGTTGATGCGGGTACGGCCCTGCACAACCTGGAAACGGTTGGCAATGCCCAGCTCGCTGAACAGCTGCTGGAAGCCATCCTGGTTATCTTTACCGAGGAATCCGCCCACGGTGACGTCGATACCGAGATCCTTGAGCACCTTCGCGACGTTAATCCCTTTGCCCGCAGCATGCAGGCCAGTGGTACGCACAAGGTTAACTTCGCCGCGCTCAATTTCCGGGCAAAACCCCACCAGGTCATAAGCCGGGTTCAGCGTAATAGTCGCAACACGTCTGCTCATTATGCGCCCTCCCCCAGACCTGCCGCGATGGCGTCGCCAATTGCTTTCAGCGCCTGTTCAGCATCTGCGCCCTGCGCGGTGAAGCGCAGGCGATGGCCTTTCTTCACGCCCAGCGCGACGACTTTCATCAGGCTACGGCCGTTGGCCGGTTTGCCCGAACCATCCAGGTTGGTCACGGTAATCTCGCTTTCAAATTGTTTAATGGTGTTGACCAGCATGGTGCCCGGACGGGCATGCAGGCCGTGTTCGTTACGCACCACGAACTCGGCGTTCAGCACGTCGTCCGTTAGCGCGTCGTCGCTGGTCAGCAGCGCCAGCACGGTCGCCGCATCAGCGTTCAGCAGTTTTTCAGCTTTATTGTTCAGCAGCAGATCGCCCAGACGCTTCAGCACCGAAACCGGCTGCTCATCGTTCATCGCCACGGTCACCAGCATGGCTGCTGTCTCGCCCTCGACGTCGAACGCGGTGGCGGCGCGGCTCACTGCAATTGCGCTGCGCAGGTTGCCTTCAGCGCTGTCGTTCAGCCAGATGCCCTGGCCGAGATTCAGCGGTTTATCGTTAATCACGCGCGTCACAAAGGTGGCATCAGCGGCACCCGCTTCTTTCAGGCGACCCGCGTTCAACGCCTGCAGCGTGACCAGGTCGGAGGCCACAACATCCAGCGTCAGCGTGTCGTTATCCAGCTTCAGCGCTTCACTCTGTTTTTCGCCCATCAGCAACGCCCGCAGCTCTTCAGCGGTTGTTGCAGCCTTCAGCTGTTCCGCCACGGAGTCATCGCTCAGGACATGCGTCAGCTGACGCAGCAGACCTAAGTGTTCGTCGCTGCTCGCCGCGATACCGATAGCAACATAAGCCACCTGGCCGTCGCCCCAGAGCACGCCCTGCGGGAACTGATAGACCTTAACGCCGGTTTTCAGCACCTGGTCGCGGGTGTCGGTTGTGCCGTGCGGAATGGCAATGCCATTGCCGAGGAAGGTGGAGGTCTGCTGCTCGCGCGCCAGCATACCGTTTACGTAGCCGTCCGCGACGTTACCCGCCTGCACAAGGGCAGCGGCAACCTGACGAATAGCCTCTTCTTTATCCCCGGCCTGAGCGCCCGGGTGAATATCCTGAACAGATAACTGGAACATGGTTCTCCTCTCCTGCTGAAATTGAATCGTTTCAGCTTACATGAGAAAAAATGCGCTAGCCTGCTCCGTTTGTTAAAACAAGATAGCGCTGAAACGTTTCAAAAAGTCTTGCGCTTTCTGCAATGGCTTGCAAGAAATGTCGTATTTCCGATATCAGAATTTAGAGATACTGCACATTTCTTCTGCGTTCAGCTGAATTTTGCTGAACTTCAGCAAACCAGTTTCAGCTAAGTTCAGCCAGGTGGGGAGTAAGTTGAAATGCCATTTTGATTTTTCGTGGGGTAATTGACTTCACCCACTGTTTATTTTTTAACTGACGGCGTAAACTCCGCCCCTCTCTGTTACTCGCTAATTATAAAACATGCATAACACCCCTGCGGCCACCGCGCCGAAGCCCTTTGATTTGACGTCAACGGCGTTCCTGATTGTTGCCTTCTTCACGGGCATCGCCGGTGCGTTGCAAACCCCGACGCTGAGCCTGTTCCTGACTAACGAAGTTCACGCCCGTCCGGCGATGGTTGGCTTCTTTTTTACCGGAAGCGCCATCATCGGCATTCTTGTCAGCCAGTTTCTCGCCGGTCGTTCCGACCGTAAAGGCGATCGTAAAAGCCTGATCGTTTTCTGCTGTCTGCTGGGGGTGCTGGCCTGCGTCCTGTTTGCCTGGAACCGTAACTATTTCATTCTGCTGTTCATCGGCGTTTTTCTGAGCAGCTTTGGCTCAACCGCCAACCCGCAGCTGTTTGCCCTTGCCCGCGAACATGCCGACCATACCGGGCGGGAAGCGGTGATGTTCAGCTCGATATTGCGCGCTCAGGTGTCGCTGGCATGGGTAATTGGCCCGCCGCTGGCCTACGCGCTGGCGATGGGGTTTGGCTTTACGGTGATGTACCTGAGCGCGGCGGTCGCGTTTGTGGCGTGCGGCGCAATGGTATGGTTTTTTCTGCCGTCAATGCGCAAAGAGCCCAAAGTGGCAACGGGCGTGCTGGAAGCGCCGCGTCGTAACCGCCGCGATGCCCTGCTCCTGTTTGTTATCTGCACGCTGATGTGGGGCACCAACAGCCTGTATATCATTAACATGCCGCTGTTTATTATTGATGAGCTACACCTGCCGGAGAAGCTGGCCGGCATTATGATGGGCACCGCCGCGGGTCTTGAGATCCCGACCATGCTGATTGCAGGCTATTATGCGAAGCGTTTTGGAAAGCGTTTTTTAATGCGCATCGCGGCCGTCGCCGGGCTGCTATTCTACGTTGGCATGCTGACGGTCCATACGCCAGCCCTGCTTCTTGCTTTACAGCTGCTGAACGCCGTGTATATCGGCATCCTGGCGGGGATTGGCATGCTCTACTTCCAGGATCTGATGCCGGGGCAGGCAGGTGCCGCCACCACCCTTTATACTAATACCACCCGCGTGGGCTGGATTATCGCGGGCTCGATGGCCGGTATCGTTGCCGAGATCTGGAACTACCACACGGTGTTCTGGATTGCGCTGGTGATGTGTACGCTGACGATTGGCTGTCTGGCGAGGATCAAAGACGTTTAAGGCGCAGTGAGCGCTTCCAGCTCCAGCAGCCATGTCATTGCCTGCGCGCGCGTGCTGCCGCACATTTCAGCTGATGGCTGAAGCCCGGAACACACCTTCGGGCGCAGGGGAGACTCAAAGATCATACACAGGTTGGATTCAGAGAGCTGAACGCAGCGGGTATTGGCGGGCTTGCCTTCAGGCATGCCTGGAATGGGGCTTGAAATGGACGGAGCGGTACAGCACGCGCCGCAATCTGGACGACAATCCATACATGCTCTCTCGGTGGCGAACACCCGTACAGTCGGGCATCGGGCGCACAGTAACACCTTTTGCGTATTGATAGCAAAAGCCACGAATTCCACTTGCCTGAAAGGCCGCGCGCGAGTAATTTGGCGCGATATTTTTTACCTCCCGTAGACAGGATTACTGCAATGCCAAGAGCGAACGAAATTAAGAAAGGTATGGTACTGAATTACAACGGCAAATTGCTGATTGTGAAAGACATCGACATTCAGGCACCAAGCGCCCGTGGTGCAGCGACGCTGTACAAAATGCGTTTCGCCGATGTGCGTACCGGCCTGAAGGTGGAAGAACGTTTTAAAGGTGACGATATCGTTGATACCGTGACCCTGACCCGCCGCTACGTTGATTTCTCATACATCGACGGCAACGAATACGTGTTCATGGATAAAGAAGATTACACCCCGTACATCTTCACCAAAGATCAGATCGAAGAAGAGCTGCTGTTCATTCCTGAAGGCGGTATGCCAGACATGCAGGTACTGACCTGGGACGGCGTGCTGCTGGCGCTTGAACTGCCGCAGACCGTGGATCTGGAAATCGTTGAAACCGCGCCGGGCATTAAAGGCGCGTCAGCAAGTGCGCGCAACAAACCAGCGACCCTGACTACCGGGCTGGTTGTGCAGGTGCCGGAATATCTCTCCGCTGGCGAGAAGATCCGCATCCATATTGAAGAAAAACGCTATATGGGTCGTGCTGACTGATTATGGCATTTGTCGGGTGGCGGCTTCGCCACCCGACAATTCCGGTTACAGAAGCTCCGGATACTTCGTCATCTTCAGCGCCAGCTCGACCCCTCGCACTTCCGCCATCCCCTTCAGGCGGCCAATCGCCGAATAGCCCGGGTTGGTTTTCTTACGCAGATCGTCCAGCATCTGGTGTCCGTGATCCGGACGGAACGGAATAGGACGATCATCGCCCGCCTGCTTGCGACGCGCCTCTTCAGCCAGAATAGCGTCCACCACCGCGACCATATTCACATCACCGCCAAGGTGCGCCGCCTCATGGAAGGTTTTTGGGTTCTCTTCACGGCAGGTCGCACGCAGATGCGTAAAGTGAATGCGATCGCCAAAGGTTTCTATCATCCGCACGAGGTCATTATCAGCGCGCACGCCGTAGGAGCCGGTACACATGGTAAAGCCGTTGTGGATGCTGTTTACCGTCTCTTTCAGCCATTGCATATCTTCAATCGTAGACACGATACGCGGCAGGCCGAGGATAGGACGCGGCGGATCGTCCGGGTGTACCGCCAGACGCACGCCGGCTTCTTCCGCAACCGGAACGATAGCGCGCAGGAAATACGCCATGTTTTCACGCAGCTGCTGCTTATCAATATTGCCGTATTCCGCCAGACGCGCGCGGAACTGATCCAGCGTGTACCCCTCTTCCGCACCCGGCAGGCCAGCAATGATATTGCGGGTCAGCTTCTCAACGTCCGCTTCACTGGCGGCATTGAACCATTCAAGGGCCTGCTGCTGCTCTTCGGCGGTGTAATCCGCTTCGGCGCCCGGGCGTTTCAGAATGTGCAGCTCAAACGCCGCAAAGGCAATCTGGTCAAAACGCAGCGCTTTCGAGCCGTCCGGCATCTGATATTCCAGGTCGGTACGCGTCCAGTCCAGAATCGGCATGAAGTTATAGCAAACCGTATCAATGCCGCAGGCTGCCAGGTTGCGAATGCTCTGCTGATAGTTTGCAATCCAGGTCCGGTATTCCCCGGAATGGGTTTTGATATCTTCGTGAACCGGAATGCTTTCTACCACAGACCAGGTTAACCCCTTCTCCGCCAGCAGCGCCTGACGCTGTTGAATCTCCTCAATCGGCCATACCTGGCCGTTAGGAATGTGATGCAGCGCCGTGACGACACCCGTTGCGCCAGCCTGACGCACATCATCAAGAGAAACCGGATCGTTCGGCCCGTACCAACGCCAGGTTTGTTCCATTGCCTCATCCTCTCAAGTTGTTATACCAATATGGGTTACTGCAATGACGACTACCATACATGTTTGCCGTGAAGGGTCAACACGCCGCCACACATTGATTGATCAAACTCACAGAACGGGGATATTTACGGCTTACCAATTTTATTTGCTGTCATATAACTTTAGACTGGCATTGTTAATTAATGGTTAATCAGGTGTGTATTTCATGAAGACAATTGCCTCAACCGCCCTTCCAGCCCAGGTTCAACAACCGCGCTACGATCGTCATCAACTGCGCTCCCGCATCGTCCATTTCGGCTTCGGTGCGTTTCACCGCGCGCATCAGGCATTGTTAACAAACCGGGTGCTGAATGAAAAAGGCGGCGACTGGGGAATTTGTGAGATTAGCCTGTTCAGCGGCGACGTGCTGATGAGCCAGCTGCGCGCGCAGGATCACCTGTTTACCGTGCTGGAGAAAGGTGCTGAAGGAAATCAGCCGATTATTGTCGGGGCCGTACATGAATGCCTGAATGCAAAGCTGGACTCTCTGCCCGCGATAATAGAGAAGTTTTGCGAGCCGCAGGTGGCGATTGTGTCGCTCACCATTACGGAGAAAGGCTACTGCATCGATCCCGCGACCGGTAAGCTGGATTTACAAAACGCCCGGATCGTCCACGATCTGGAAAATCCCGCTGAGCCGCATTCCGCGCCGGGGATCCTGGTCGAAGCCCTTAATCGCCGCCGCGAGCGCGGCTTGCCTGCGTTTACCGTGCTTTCCTGCGACAACATTCCGGACAACGGCCACGTGGTGAAAAATGCGGTGCTTGGCATGGCGCAAAAGCGCTCCCCGGCGCTGGCGGAGTGGATCGAGGGCCACGTGAGTTTTCCGGGAACGATGGTCGACAGAATTGTTCCCGCCGCGACGGAGGCCTCGCTTGCGGAGATCGCCGACGCGCTCGGCGTTGACGATCCGTGCGCCATAAGCTGCGAGCCGTTTATTCAGTGGGTAGTGGAAGATAATTTTGTCGCCGGGCGTCCGGAGTGGGAAGTGGCGGGCGTTCAGATGGTGCAGGACGTTCTGCCGTGGGAGCAGATGAAATTACGCATGCTTAACGGCAGCCACTCTTTCCTGGCGTATCTGGGGTATCTCGCCGGGTACGCGCATATTAATGAATGCATGGAGGACGCCACCTTCCGCGAAGCTGCCCGGCGGCTAATGCTGGATGAACAGGCGCCTACGCTGCGTATAAAGGATGTCGACCTGACTGCCTATGCCGACAGCCTGATTGATCGCTTTGCTAACCCGGCGCTGCAGCACCGTACCTGGCAAATCGCGATGGACGGTAGCCAGAAGCTGCCGCAGCGAATGCTGGATGGCATCCGCGTCCACCTTGAGCGTAAAACAGAATGGCCGCTGCTGGCGCTGGGCGTCGCTGGCTGGATACGCTACGTCAGCGGGTTCGACGAACGCGGCAACGCGATTGACGTTCGCGATCCCCTCAGCGATAAAATCCGCACGATTGTCGAGGCCAGCAGCGACGCCGACCGCGTCAATGCGCTGCTGGGGCTGAGCGAGGTCTTCGGTCACGATCTCGCGCAAAATAGCGTTTTCGCTGAGGCTGTTAGCCAGGCCTACCAGCGCATCACCCGCCGTGGCGCACGCCAGGCTGTTATTGAAACGTTAAATCTTTAGCGATTATTGCGCTTAATGCGAACGGACATTGCCTCCGTTCGCCCTCCCCCTTCTCATTGCGCCCGTTTTTCGCCAGGATAAGAGCATAGTGTTATAGCATCACAATTCTCTTGCGGAGCGCACGTGACCAAAACCAACCTCATCACCGGTTTTCTCGGCAGCGGTAAAACCACCTCTATTCTTCATCTGCTGGCGAATAAAGACCCCGCCGAGAAATGGGCCGTGCTGGTCAATGAATTCGGCGAAGTGGGCATTGATGGCGCGTTGCTGTCATCCAGCGGCGCAATGATTAAAGAGATCCCCGGCGGATGCATGTGCTGCGTAAACGGCTTACCGATGCAGGTAGGCCTCAATACGCTGCTGCGTCAGGGCAAACCGGACCGCCTGCTGATTGAACCTACCGGTCTGGGCCACCCGAAGCAGATCCTCGATTTACTGACCGCCCCGGTTTACGAGCCGTGGATCGATCTTCGCGCCACGCTGTGCCTGCTCGATCCGCGTCAGCTTCTGGATGAAAAAACGGTGGCCAATGAGAACTTTCGCGATCAGCTCGCCGCAGCAGACGTTATTGTCGCCAATAAAGAAGATCGCGCTACGGCGGAAAGCCGGGCCGCGCTGGACGCGTGGTGGCAGCATTTCGGCGGCAATCGGACGCGGGTGCAGGCCACGCAGGGGAATATTGATAGCGCCCTGCTGGATCTTCCCCGCCAGAACCTGGCGCAACTCCCGGCCAGCGCAGAGCATGCGCATCACCATTCTGCAAAGCAGGGTCTGGCCGCGCTTAGCCTGCCGGAACACCAGCGCTGGCGTCGTAACCTTAACAGCGGTCAGGGGTATCAGGCCTGCGGATGGATTTTCGATGCCGACACCGTTTTCGACACCATCGGGATCCTGGAGTGGGCCAGACTTGCGCCGGTCGACCGCGTGAAAGGGATCATGCGCACGCCAGACGGGCTGGTGCGGATCAACCGCCAGGGCGACGATTTCTTTATCGAAACGCAAAACGTCGCGCCACCTGACAGCCGAATAGAGTTAATTAGTGCGGTTAACGCCGACTGGAATGCCCTGCAGTCCAGCCTGTTGAAGCTTCGTTTAAGTTCGGGCGGCTAACGTTGCCCCAGTTTTCACTCAATGCAGAACGTTATGACGACTCGAATTCCCCAGATACTACTGCTTAATGTCGCCGGTCTGGCGCTCTTTTTCTCCTGGTATATCCCGGTGAATCACGGTTTCTGGTTCCCGCTGGATTCATCCCTGTTTCATTTCTTCAACCAGGGGCTGGTGAAGAGTGACGCCTTTCTGTGGCTGGTGGCAATTACCAATAACCGCGCCTTTGACGGCTTTTCCCTGCTGGCCATGGGCTGCCTGATGCTCTCTTTCTGGCTCAAAGAGGATGACACGGGGCGTCGCCGCATCCTGATTATCGGACTGGTGATGCTTCTGGCTGCGGTGATCATTAATCAGCTGGCGCAACATCTGATGCCGGTAAAACGTGCAAGTCCTTCGCTCTCTTTCCCGAATATTTATCGCGTGAGTGAACTGCTGCATATTCCAACAAAAGATGCCTCGAAGGACAGTTTCCCGGGCGATCACGGCATGATGCTGCTTATTTTTTCTGGGTTTATGCTGCGCTATTTCGGTAAGAAGGCGTTCGCAATCGCCCTGCTTATTGTGGTGATATTTGCCTTCCCACGCGTGATGATTGGCGCGCACTGGCTGACGGATATTGTCGTGGGTTCCCTTTCCGCGGTGCTGATTGGTCTGCCGTGGGTTCTGATGACGCCTTTGAGCGATCGCCTAATTACCCTTTTCGATCGCTATCTTCCGCGTAGAAAGCAACAAAAATTGAACAAATAATTACCGTTTTTTAACGTAAACTATCGGGGATCATCACGATCCCTGATAATGCCCTTCCCGCGATCTTTCTGCGCTGTCATATTCTTGTCATCACATTCGTGATAAAAATGAAGCAATTGCACGATTACGCGGCGGATCTGCCGCTATTTTGTGCAATGACAAATTTTTACTTTCTGTATCACAATTTCTTATAAAAAAAAGGCTCTTTTTACTCGCAATAGCCCTGGCAATCGGTTAATCTCGAACTCGTTTTGCCCCATGGAGATAATTATTTCGATGGTGAATAATTTTGTGCGCTGCACCACAAATGTCACCAGAAACAATTGTCTCAATGTGAACAGATAATTAGTCTCGTCACGTTTGGCATTTTTATAACGATATTTGTCGTTAAGGACTTCAAGGGAAAATAAACAAAATGGTCAAATCTCAACCGTTTCTGAGATATATCTTACGGGGGATCCCGGCGATAGCAGTCGCGGTACTGTTATCTGCATGTAGTACATCGAACACCGCAAAGAATATGCATCCTGAGACGCGTGTTGTGGGAATGGAAGATTCCTCTTCACTGCAAGCCTCTCAGGATGAATTTGAAAATATGGTACGTAATCTGGACGTGAAGTCCCGCATTATGGACCAGTATGCTGACTGGAAAGGCGTGCGTTACCGTCTTGGCGGCAGCACTAAAAAAGGCATTGATTGTTCCGGCTTTGTACAGCGTACCTTCCGCGAGCAATTTGGGTTAGATCTTCCGCGTTCGACCTACGAACAGCAGGAGATGGGCAAGTCGATTTCACGTACCAAACTGCGTACCGGCGATTTAGTGCTGTTCCGTGCAGGTTCTACCGGTCGACATGTGGGCATCTACATTGGTAATGACCAGTTTGTACATGCCTCCACCAGCAGCGGTGTGACCATTTCCAGCATGAATGAACCGTACTGGAAGAAGCGCTACAACGAAGCGCGCCGCGTACTGACCCGCAGTTAATATGATAATTGTATCGTTGGTTATCCCTTGGCTGGCGATACAATAAAAAAAAAGCACTGCTTCGGCGGTGTTTTTTTTTGCCCGTTACAATGAATACAATCAGCGGCAATTCAGGAACCACGACGTTTATGCTCACCCGCTACTTCTCCAGTCATCGAAAGATACTGTTCCTCAGTATCATTACCGGCCTGATCGCCGCCCTGCTCCTGGGTTCATTGCAATTTTTCTGGAGCTACCACAAGCGGGAAATCCGATTCGATACGTTGATCATGGATGTGCGCATCTACATGGAGAGCTATTTTGACGAGCTGAAAGCCTCCATCGACGTGCTCCAGCCGCTGACGCTCAATAATTGCCAGGACGTTAACGCGGAGCTGACCTCGCGCGCGGCCTTCAGCCTCAACGTACGCGCCTTCCTGCTGGTCAGAGACAAAATGGCGTTCTGCTCGTCAGCCACAGGGCCAATGAATTCCCCGATGGAGGAGCTGATACCCGAGCTGCACATCAACAAGCAGGTTGATATCGCACTGCTCCCCGGCACGCCCATGCTGCCCAATAAGCCCGCGATTGCCATCTGGTACCGTAATCCGCTTGTGAAGGACGGCGGCGTATTCACCTCGGTGAATCTCAACCTGACGCCGTACCTGCTTTACACCGCGCGCCAGGACGAGTTTGCGGGCATCGCGATCGTCATCGGCGAAAATGCGTTATCCACTGCCTCAAGCGCCCTCGTCAAAGCGAAGGATTTACATGAAACGCCGGCGCGCACCGCGACGCTCAAAGACGTTCCTCTGACCATCAACCTGTACGCCGAGGAGTGGACGACCGATGAGATACTTTACGCCCTGTTCTTCGGGCTGGTGTGCGGGATTGCGGCAGGGTCGCTTAACTTCTACATCCTCACGACGCGTCTCAATCCGGGCAAAGAGATTCTGAGCGCCATCAAGCGCGGCCAGTTTTATGTGGTTTATCAGCCCGTTGTCGACGCCAAATCGCTCAGGATGACCGGGCTTGAAGTGCTGATGCGCTGGAAGCACCCGACCATGGGTGAGATCCCGCCGGACGCCTTTATCAATTTTGCCGAAGCGCAGAAGCTGATTGTTCCGCTCACGCTGCATCTTTTTGACCTGATTATTCACGATGCGCCAGTGCTACAGACCGTGCTGCCGCCGGGTGCCAAAGTGGGCATTAATATCGCGCCGGGGCATCTGCATGCGGAAAGCTTCAAAGACGATATGCGCACCTTCAAAGCCCTGCTGCCGCCTGATTACTTCCAGATCGTACTGGAAATTACCGAGCGCGACATGCTGAACCATCGGGAAGCTAACAGCCTCTTCGAATGGCTTCATAACGAAGGGTTTGAAATTGCCATCGACGATTTCGGCACCGGCCACAGCGCGCTGATTTATCTTGAACATTTCACCATGGACTACCTGAAAATCGACCGTGGTTTTGTCAACGCCATTGGCACAGAAACCGTGACCTCCCCGGTGCTGGATGCCGTACTGACGCTGGCAAGACGACTGAATATGTCGACCGTTGCGGAAGGGGTGGAAACACCGGAACAGGCGGCCTGGCTGCGCGAGCATGGGGTTAATTATCTGCAGGGTTACTGGATTAGCCGCCCGATGCCGCTGGAGCAGTTCCGCACGTGGCAAAATACGGTGTCGCCTGACGGGGAATAATTTCACATTGCCCGTGGCGTCACTTATTATTCAGCTTAACTGAGCCGGTCTGTAAAAGAGGGAGCCGCCGCGAGATGTTTATGCGCTTTATGTTGCTTTGGTTGGCAGTCGTGAGCCTGTCCAGCCAGGCGCAAACCATCAAAGAGAACATCGCGTTCGCCGTGATTGGCGAGCCCAAATACGCGGTCAATTTTACGCACTTCGATTACGTCAATCCTGCCGCCCCTAAGGGTGGAAAGGTCACGCTCTCGGCTACGGGAACGTTCGACAACTTTAACCGCTTCGCCCTGCGCGGCGTGGCCGCGGCGCGAACGGAATCGCTCTATGACACGCTTTTTGTCACGTCGGATGATGAACCCGGCAGCTATTACCCGCTGATTGCCGATAACGTGCGCTATGCGGATAACTTCGCCTGGGCCGAAATTACCCTAAACCCCCGGGCCCGCTTTCACGACGGCACGCCGGTCAAGGCCAGCGACGTCGCTTTTACGTTTCATAAATTTATGACCGAAGGCGTTCCCCAGTTCCGCATTGTGTATAAAGGCGCAACGGTGCGCGCCATTGCGCCCCTCACCGTACGCATTGAGCTGAGCGAACCGAACAAAGAGAATATGCTTAGCCTGTTCTCGTTGCCGGTGATGCCTGAATCGTTCTGGAAAAACCATAAGTTAAGCGACCCGCTCTCCACGCCGCCGCTGGCCGGTGGCCCTTACCGCATTACCGACTGGCGCATGGGGCAGTACGTGGTCTATTCCCGCGTGAAAGATTACTGGGCGGCTAACCTGCCGGTAAACCGCGGGCGCTGGAATTTCGACACCCTTCGCTATGACTACTACCTCGACGATAACGTGGCGTTTGAAGCGTTCAAGGCCGGTGCCTTCGATTTACGCGTGGAGAACAGCGCCAAAAACTGGGCGACCCGCTATATCGGCAAAAACTTCACGAAAGGCTACATCGTCAAAGACGAGCACAAAAACGAATCCGCCCAGGACACGCGCTGGTTGGCGTTTAATATTCAGCGCCCGGTATTTACCGACCGCCGCGTTCGGGAAGCCATTTCCCTGGCCTTCGATTTTGAATGGATGAACAAAGCCCTGTTTTACGGGGCGTACAGCCGCGCGAACAGCTATTTCCAGAACACCGAATATGCCGCGCGCGACTACCCCAAAGCCGACGAACTGCTCCTGCTGGCGCCGCTGAAAGCGGAAGTGCCGCCGGAGGTGTTTACCACGGTGTTTCAGCCGCCCGCTTCAAAGGGTGACGGCTACGACCGCGACAACCTGCTGAAGGCCAGCAAGCTGCTGGATGAGGCAGGCTGGCAGCTGAAGAACCAGAAACGCGTCAATGCGAAAACCGGCAAGCCTTTAAGCTTTGAACTGCTGCTCTCCTCCGGCGGCAACGATCAGTGGGTGCTGCCGTTTAAGCACAACCTTGCGCGGCTGGGGATCACCATGAACATTCGCCAGGTCGATAACGCGCAGATCACCAACCGCATGCGCAGCCGCGATTACGACATGATGCAACGCCTGTGGCCCGCGCAGCCGTGGCCCAGCTCGGATCTGCAAATCTCCTGGGCCTCCAGCTACATCGACTCCTCGTACAATGCGCCAGGCGTAAAAAGCCCGGCGATTGATGCCCTGATTGCAAAAATTGTGGCGGCGCAGGGCGATAAAGATAAGCTCTTGCCGCTTGGTCGCGCCCTCGACAGGGTGTTAACCTGGAACTACTACATGCTGCCCATGTGGTATATGGGCGAAGACCGCCTTGCGCGCTGGGACAAGTTCTCCGTGCCTGCCGTGCGCCCTGTCTATTCTCTGGGCTTTGACACCTGGTGGTATGACGTGAATAAAGCCGCCAGACTGCCCGCCGAGCGGCGATAAGGAATTATCATGGGTGCCTATTTAATACGCCGACTTCTGCTGGTCATTCCCACGCTGTGGGCCATTATCACCATTAACTTTTTTATCGTGCAAATTGCCCCGGGCGGGCCGGTCGACCAGGCCATTGCCGCCATTGAGTTTGGCAACAGCGGCGGCATGCCCGGCGGCGGTGGAGAAGGCATGGGCGCCAGCCATGCGCGAACCGGCGTGGGGAATATCAGTGAAAGCCACTACCGCGGCGGGCGCGGGCTGGATCCTGAAGTGATCGCCGAGATCACCCATCGCTACGGCTTTGATAAGCCGATACACGAGCGCTATTTCAAGATGCTCTGGGATTATATCCGCTTTGATTTTGGCGATAGCCTGTTCCGCAGTGCGTCCGTATTAACGTTGATCAAGCAAAGCCTGCCGGTTTCGGTCACGCTGGGGCTGTGGGGGACGTTGATTATCTATCTGGTCTCTATACCGCTCGGGATCCGAAAAGCGGTGCATAACGGCAGCCGCTTCGATATCTGGAGCAGCACCTTCATCATCATCGGCTATGCTATTCCGGCGTTTCTGTTTGCCGTTCTGCTGATTGTCTTCTTTGCCGGAGGCAGCTATTTCGACATCTTCCCCCTGCGGGGGCTGGTCTCCGCCGATTTCAGCACGCTGCCGTGGTACCAGAAAATCACCGACTATCTCTGGCATATCACGCTGCCGGTGCTGGCGACGGTGATCGGCGGGTTTGCCGCCCTGACCATGTTAACGAAAAACGCCTTTCTCGATGAAATCCGCAAGCAGTATGTCGTGACCGCCCGCGCCAAAGGGGTCAGCGAGAAGCAGATTATGTGGAAACACGTTTTCCGCAACGCCATGCTGCTGGTGATTGCCGGATTTCCAGCCACGTTCATCAGCATGTTTTTTACCGGCTCGCTGCTGATTGAGGTGATGTTCTCGCTCAACGGTCTCGGCCTGCTGGGCTACGAAGCCACCGTATCGCGCGATTATCCGGTAATGTTTGGCACGCTCTATATTTTCACCCTGATTGGCCTGCTGCTGAATATCATCAGCGATATCAGCTATACGCTGGTCGATCCCCGAATTGATTTTGAGGGCCGCTGATGCCGCGTTTAAGCCCCGTTAACCAGGCCCGCTGGGCCCGTTTTCGCCATAACCGCCGCGGCTACTGGTCGCTGTGGATTTTTGCTTTCCTGTTTGTCCTGAGCATGTGTTCGGAGCTGATCGCCAACGACAAACCGTTGCTGGTGCACTTTAACGACCGCTGGTACGTGCCGGTACTGGCTAACTACAGTGAAAGCGACTTCGGCGGCCCGTTTGCCACCCCGGCGGAGTACCAGGATCCGTGGCTGCGCCAGCAGATCGAACAGCACGGCTGGGCCCTCTGGGCTCCGGTGCGCTTTGGCGCCAACAGCATTAACTTCGCGACCACAACCCCCTTCCCTTCTCCGCCCTCTGCGCAAAACTGGCTGGGAACAGACGCCAACGGCGGCGACGTGCTGGCGCGCATCCTCTACGGTACGCGGATTTCTATTCTCTTTGGATTGATGCTGACCGTCTTCTCCAGCGTAATGGGCGTAGTGGCCGGCGCCGTTCAGGGCTACTACGGCGGAAAAATTGACCTGTGGGGGCAGCGTATCATCGAAGTCTGGTCCGGTATGCCAACGCTGTTTCTGATCATTCTGCTTTCCAGCGTGGTACAGCCGGGCTTCTGGTGGCTGCTGGGCATCACCGTTCTGTTTGGCTGGATGGCGCTGGTGGGCGTGGTGCGGGCAGAGTTTCTGCGAACCCGTAATTTCGACTATATTCGCGCCGCGCAGGCGTTAGGCGTGAGCGATCGCGCAATCATCTTCCGCCATATGCTTCCCAATGCGGTGGTGGCGACTCTCACCTTCCTGCCCTTTATTCTGTGCAGCTCCATCACCACCCTCACCTCGCTGGACTTTCTGGGCTTCGGCCTGCCGCTGGGGTCGCCGTCGCTCGGCGAACTGCTGCTGCAGGGCAAGAACAACCTGCAGGCGCCGTGGCTGGGCATCACCGCCTTTCTTTCCGTGGCCGTGCTGCTTTCGCTGTTGATTTTTATTGGCGAAGCCGTGCGCGATGCCTTCGATCCCAACAAGGCGGTATAAGATGACGCAGCCTCTTCTCAGTATTGATCGCCTGTCGATTGCCTTCTCGAAGCAGGGCGAGACCCGTACCGTGGTCACCGACCTGTCGCTGCAGATCCAGCGCGGTGAAACGCTGGCGCTGGTGGGTGAATCCGGTTCGGGCAAGAGCGTCTCGGCGCTCTCCATCCTGCGTCTGCTGCCCTCCCCGCCCGTGAGCTATCCGCAAGGGGATATTCTGTTCCACGGCAGTTCGCTGCTGCACGCTGATGAACATACCCTGCGCGGTATTCGCGGCAATAAGATTGCCATGATCTTCCAGGAGCCGATGGTGTCGCTCAACCCACTGCATACGCTGGAAAAACAGCTCTATGAAGTGCTGTCACTTCATCGGGGGATGCGCAAAGAGGCCGCGCGGGGCGAAATTCTGGATTGTCTGGAACGTACAGGCATACACAACGCGGCCAAACGGCTGAATGATTTTCCGCATCAGCTCTCCGGCGGCGAACGCCAGCGGGTAATGATTGCCATGGCCCTGCTCACGCGCCCCGAACTGTTGATTGCCGACGAGCCGACGACGGCGCTGGACGTCACGGTGCAGGCGCAAATTCTGACACTCTTGAGGGAACTGCGTGACGAGCTGGACATGAGCCTGCTGTTTATCACGCACAACCTGAGCATCGTGAAAAAGCTGGCCGACAGCGTCGCGGTCATGCAAAACGGACGCTGCGTTGAACAGAATACCGCGTCCACGCTGCTGAACGCGCCGCAGCATCCCTATACGCAGCGCCTGCTCGACAGCGAACCTTCCGGCGACCCGGTGCCTCTCACGGCAGACAGCACACCGCTGCTGCGCGTCGATGATTTATCCGTCTCGTTCCCGATCCGCAAAGGCGTTCTGCGGCGCATCGTTGACCAGAACCCGGTGCTGAAAAATATCCGCTTCTCGCTGCGACCGGGTGAATCCCTAGGGCTGGTGGGCGAATCCGGTTCGGGGAAAAGCACTACCGGTCTGGCGCTGCTGCGCTTAATTGCCTCTCAGGGCGAGATCCTGTTTGACGATATGCCGCTGCACCGCTGGAACCGCCGCCAGATGCTGCCCGTGCGGCCCCGCATGCAGGTGGTATTTCAGGATCCCAACTCCTCGCTTAACCCGCGCCTCAGCGTGTTGCAGATTATCGAAGAGGGCCTGCGCGTTCACCAGCCTGGCCTGAGTGCGCAACAGCGGGAACAGGAGGTCATGCGGGTGATGGCGGAAGTGGGCTTAGATCCCGACACTCGCCACCGCTACCCTGCGGAATTTTCCGGCGGACAGCGCCAGCGTATCGCCATCGCCCGCGCGCTGATCCTGAAACCGGAGCTGATTATTCTGGATGAACCGACCTCGTCTCTGGACAGAACCGTACAGGCGCAGATCCTGGCGCTGCTCAAAGGGCTACAGGAAAAGCACCGGCTGGCCTATATCTTTATCAGCCATGATCTACAGGTGGTTCGGGCGCTATGCCATCAGGTGATTGTGCTACGACAGGGTGAGGTGGTCGAACAGGGTGATTGCCAGCGCGTATTTACTGCGCCAACGCAGAGCTACACGCGCCAGCTGCTCGCGGCAGACTAGCGCTTAAAACGGATACTGGCCGGAGAAAGGTTCAGCAATCGCAACGCCAAAGTTTTTCAGGCGGCAGGTCGCGGCGAATTCGTCCTGGCTTTTGACAAAAAGGCACGGCTCCCCTTCACACTCCAGTACGGAGCTGTCCACTTCGATATCCGTCAGGGCCTGGCTGAGACGCTCCATCACCCGCCACGCATTTTCGTCGCTCGGGCTCAGCAGCTTGAGCGCCACCAGGCAATTCTCACAGCCCGCGACGCTTTGCGGAATCGGTTCAACTTTCGAACCTGCAAAACCCGCCGACCAGCGATAGCTCTGGGGCAAGCGATGGACAATGGAGAGTTGTAATGTATTCACGTTCGTTCCCCGGAAGCAAAATTTACTTCACAATTTATTTACATTTATAGTAACACATCATCGCCAACCTGCACTATTCAGCGCTTTTTTATCGGTATCGAGGCTCGCGTCGGCGCTATATGTACCCGTTTCTGCGATCTAACTCAACCTTTTTGAATACAATGATGTGACTTTTTACATAAATAGATTTTACATAAAATAAACAAACACGGAATAAACGAACGCGAGTTTGGTTGATATGCGTCAACAAAAAAGGCCCTTTCGGGCCTTATCTGCGCGTTAGTGCGCCGCTTTTCGCGGCCGGCTGGCATAAAGACAGAAAAGCACAGAGCTGGTTGCACAAAAAGCCATCGCCCACAGCATAGGCCAGGCCGTAGTAAAGGTCGCCATAGAGAGTAACGCCCCGACGATGGCACCAATCCCGAAGCGGAAGGTTCCCGCCAGTGACGATGCGGTTCCCGCCATGTGCGGGAATTCGTCGAGGATCACCGCCATCGCATTGGACGAGATCATCGACACGCAGCCGACAAAGGCCGCCACGCCGATCACCAGCGCCCAGAAGCCCACGTCCAGAAACGCGCTCACCACCAGCCAGACCGCCATCACAAACTGGATCCACAGCCCGGCGCGGAACATGTTCAGCGCGCCCACCCGCCGGACAAAGCGGCTGTTAATGATGGTCAGGACAAACAGGAAGACGATATTGAGCGCAAAATAATAGCCAAAGTGCTGCGGCGAAACGTGGTTCAGTTCGATATAGACAAACGGCCCGGCACTCAGGAAGGAGAACATTCCGGCGAAGCTGAACCCGCTCGCCAGCATGTAGCTCAGCACCCGCTTGTGGCGAAACAGCGAGGCAAAGTTGCCTATCGTGGTTCGAATATGAAATTTCTGGCGGCGCTCGACGGGCAGCGTTTCATCAATAAAGAAGAAAATCATCGCCGAGGCCAGCAGCGCGGCCAGCGCCAGGATCCAGAAAATCGCGTGCCAGCTAAACCACACCAGCACCGCACCACCGGCCATCGGTGCCACCAGCGGCGCAATCGTCGTCACCAGCATGACGAACGACATCATGCGGGAGAACTCTTCTTTCGGGTAGATATCACGCATCAGGGCGTTGATCACCACGCTCGCGGCAGCGGCGGCCAACCCGTGCAGGAAGCGCATGATAATCAGTTGATCGATACTCTGCGCCAGCGCACAGGCGACCGCTGCGGCCGCAAAGACCAGCGTCCCGCCAAGAATAACCGGCTTACGCCCCAGGCTGTCGGCCATTGGGCCATACAGCAGCTGTCCGAGCGCGAAACCGAGAATATAGGTGCTGAGCGTCATCTGCGCGCTGCCTGCCGGTACGCCAAACTGCGCGGAAATCACCGGCAGCGCAGGCAGATACATGTCGATAGACAGCGGCATCAGCATCGCCAGCAGGCCAAGAATGAAGACAATTTTGAACGACGAGTGTGGCCTGGTGGTCACAGGGTTCTCCTGAAATTAGTGCGAAGGCAGACCGACGCTGGCAATCTCTTCTTCCGTCAGCGGACGATATTCACCGGGCGCCAGGTCGGGATCGAGCGCAATCGCACCGATGCGTTCACGGTGCAGGCCCACAACGTGGTTACCCACGGCGGCAAACATGCGTTTCACCTGATGGTAGCGTCCTTCGCTGATGGTCAAACGGACCTCCGTCGGGGTGATGACCTCAAGCACGGCGGGTTTGGTCAGATCCTTTTCATTATGCAGCTGAACGCCTTTCGCGAATTGCTCTGCCGTGTCATCCGCAACCGGTGACTCCAGCGTGACCAGATAGGTTTTCTCGCAGTGGTGGCGCGGGGAAGTGATGCGATGCGACCACTGACCGTCGTCGGTCATCAGCACCAGACCGGTAGTGTCGATGTCGAGGCGGCCCGCGGCGTGCAGCTTATGCGCCACCGGCTCGTCGAGGAAATAGAGCACCGTCGGGTGATCCGGATCGTCCGTTGAGCAGACATAGCCTTCCGGCTTATTGAGCATGAAATAGCGGGGACCGTGCTGCTGGGTCAGCGGATTGCCGTCGTACTCAACCTGATGGTCAGGCTGCAGTTTGAACGCGCTGTCTCGCACAATGTCGCCATCCACGGTAACGCGGTTGGCGCGAATTTCGCGCCCGGCAATAGCGCGGCTTACGCCGAGTTGCTGAGCGATAAACTTATCAAGTCGCATGAAATCTTTTTAGCCTTAATGGTGCTGGATGTCGGACCGTGCGTCCGAAAAAAGAAGCAGTCAGGAACGGTTCAGTATAATGGTCTGGTTGCGCCACTCAAGGGAAAAAGTTTCGTGGCATACTATATGCGGATTAACGAAACCGAGACCCCATGACTTTTACACTTCGTCCCTATCAGCAGGAAGCCGTTGACGCGACGCTCGCCTGGTTCCGTAAACACCGGGAACCGGCGGCCATTGTCCTCCCGACCGGTGCAGGCAAGAGCCTGGTGATTGCCGAACTGGCGCGCCTGGCGCGTGGTCGCGTGCTGGTATTGGCCCACGTCAAAGAGCTGGTGGCGCAAAACCATGCCAAATATTGTGCGCTGGGGCTGGAAGCCGACATTTTCGCCGCCGGGCTGAAGCGCAAAGAGAGCCACGGCAAAGTGGTTTTCGGCAGCGTACAGTCGGTGGCCCGCAACCTGGATCTGTTCCGCAGCGAGTTTTCGCTGCTGATTGTCGACGAATGTCACCGCATCAGCGATGACGACGACAGCCAGTATCAGCAAATCCTCACTCACCTTAAAGAGGTGAACCCTCACTTACGCCTGCTCGGCCTGACGGCAACCCCGTTTCGTCTGGGCAAAGGCTGGATCTACCGCTTTCATTATCACGGCATAGTGCGCGGCGACGAGAAAGCGCTGTTCAGCGACTGTATCTATGAACTTCCGCTGCGCTACATGATTAAGCACGGCTACCTGACGCCGCCCGAGCGGCTGGATATGCCGGTCGTGCAGTACGATTTCAGCCGCTTACAGGCGCAGAGCAACGGGCTGTTCAGCGAGGCGGATCTTAACCATGAGCTGAAAAAACAGAAGCGGATCACGCCGCATATCATCAGCCAGATTGAAGAGTTCGCGCAAACGCGTAAAGGGGTGATGATTTTTGCTGCCACCGTCGAACACGCGCGCGAAATCACGGGACTGCTACCCGCTGACGACGCAGCGCTGATCACTGGCGAAACGCCCGGCCCGGAGCGCGACAGGCTGATTGAGGCTTTCAAAGCCCAGCAGTTCCGCTACCTGGTGAATGTCTCCGTATTAACCACCGGGTTTGACGCCCCGCACGTCGACCTGATTGCGATTCTGCGCCCGACGGAATCCGTCAGCCTGTATCAGCAGATTGTCGGCCGTGGCCTGCGCCTGGCGCCGGGCAAAACCGACTGCCTGATACTGGATTACGCCGGCAACCCGCACGATCTGTACTCCCCGGAAGTGGGCGCGCCAAAAGGCAAAAGCGACAACGTGCCGGTACAGGTGTTTTGCCCGGCCTGCGGCTTTGCCAACACCTTCTGGGGAAAAACCACCGCCGACGGCACGCTGATTGAACACTTTGGCCGCCGCTGTCAGGGCTGGTTTGAGGATGATGAGGGGCATCGCGAGCAGTGCGATTTCCGCTTCCGCTTCAAAAACTGCCCGCAGTGCAACGCCGAAAATGACATCGCCGCCCGCCGTTGCCGCGAGTGCGACACGGTGCTGGTGGACCCGGACGACATGCTGAAAGCGGCGCTGAAGCTGAAAGATGCGCTGGTGTTGCGCTGCTCCGGCATGGCGCTGCAGCCCGGCGCGGATGAAAAAGGCGAATGGCTGAAAATCACCTATTACGATGAGGATGGCGCTGACGTCAGCGAACGGTTCAGGGTTCAGACGCCTGCCCAGCGTACGGCATTTGAGCAGCTGTTTATCCGGCCGCATACCCGTACGCCTGGCGTGCCGCTGCGCTGGATAACCGTGGCGGATATCGTGCATCAGCAGGCGCAGCTGCGCCACCCCGACTTCGTGGTCGCCCGTAAGAAAGGCCAGTTCTGGCAGGTTCGCGAGAAGGTCTTTGACTATGAAGGTCGCTTCCGTCGGGCAAATGAATTGCGCGGCTAACGGGACTTTTCATTGATGTGCGGGGCATTTGAGTATAAAATGCCGCCCGCTTCACATCCGTGGGGCAGAACACTCACCTGCTGCTGGGTCGCCTGTAGTAGGGTTTTAAATACAGAGAGAAATCAATGTTCACTATCGAAGCAGAAGTACGTAACGTGCAGGGTAAGGGTGCGAGCCGCCGCCTGCGTAACGCTAACAAGTTCCCGGCTATCGTTTACGGTGGCGAAGCTGCTCCAGTTGCTATCGAACTGGATCACGACAAAGTGTGGAACATGCAGACCAAAGCTGAGTTCTACAGCGAAGTTCTGACCATCGTTGTTGGCGGTAAAGAAGAAAAAGTGAAGGTTCAGGCTGTTCAGCGTCACGCGTTCAAGCCAAAACTGACTCACATCGACTTCGTTCGCGCGTAATCGCAAACCTGTCGAGAAAACCCCGCTTCGGCGGGGTTTTTTTATGGCTGCTATTTACCGCCAGACGTGCGGCGCTGAAGCTGATCGCGCAGATTCGGCGGCGTGCCTTTGATGGTCAGGGTATCGGTGGCTGGATCCCAGAAAATGCGTTCCCCCAACAGCATGGCGTCAAAGTTGATGGTTAACCCACCGCCGCTGCCGGCAAATTTGGTTAACTGACGCAGCGTGCTGCGATCCGCCGGGAAGCTCTCCTCAAGCTCATAGCCCTTCTCCGCGGTGAATTCCTGGAAGCTCACTTCGCTGACGCCCGCCAGCTCTTTTGACAGGGACTCCAGTTCAATCTCTTCCCCCGCCTGCAGCTGCTCGTTGCAGTAGCTGTAAACCTGCTGACGTACGGTCTGGCGTTCAGATTTATCGAGTTGCGCTTCCGCCGTGAAGTCATCAACGGCCTGCAGCAGCCCTTTGTTCTGCGCTTTGGCGTTCAGGCCTTCGCTGGCACCGAGGAAGTCCATAAAGAAATCCGCCACTTTGCGGCCCACCCGCCCCTTCAGGAAGGTGAGGTAGCGGGTCGACTCCGGGTTAGTTTCCCACTCGGTCAAATCAATACGCGCCACAATATCCGCATGGTTGATATCCAGATAGTGCGTTGAGCTGATGTCCAGCTGCTCGTTCACGCGCATGCTGCTTAAGTTATTCAGCACGGTAACCAGCAGGTACTCGACCGCCAGGTAACGATAGTGGCAGAACAGGACAATACCGCCGTCGGCGAACGGATATTTCGCCAGCTCGTCGCGCAGACGCCCGGTTGCCGCGCGGCTAAACGCCAGGAAATCCTCTTCACCCTGACGCTGCAGGCGCAGGCTATCGGCCAGCTCACTCTCTTCGCTGAACAGACCATAGGCTTTATTTTTAGCGCTGTAGACGCGATGCAGCTCTGCCATCATTTCCACAACGGTTGCCGTGGGTTCCAGTAACGAATCGCGTAGCACCACTTCAAGGGTTTGCTCATCACGCTTGATAAGCTGGTGCAAGGCAATCTGGTTGATTTCCAGACTCATGATAAACTCTCCTTTTAGACCGGGCGGTATTCAACCACCACCAGGACATGTGTGCAACAACAGATAAAAAAGGGGAAAAAAAGCTGTTGCTACGGTAATATGTTGCCCTTTCATCAACAAACTGATTTTGATTTATGCCACAACATTCCCGCTACAGTGATGAACACGTTGAACAACTGCTCAGTGAGCTGGTCAACGTACTGGAAAAACATAAAACGCCGACCGATCTCTCCCTGATGGTTTTGGGAAATATGGTCACCAACCTTATCAACACCAGCGTTGCTCCGGCTCAGCGTCAGGCGATCGCCAAATCTTTCGCCCAGGCGTTACAGTCATCCGTCAGCAACGACCAGGCCCATTAAGGGAAACGAACAACAGTTTATGGTGACGAATCGTCAGCGCTACCGTGAAAAAGTCTCCCAGATGGTCAGCTGGGGACACTGGTTTGCCCTGTTCAACATTCTGCTAGCGACGGTAATTGGCTGTCGTTATCTGTTTGTCGCAGACTGGCCCACAACGCTAACCGGGCGTATCTACTCCTGGATAAGCGTTGTTGGTCACTTTAGCTTTTTGGTATTCGCCACCTATCTGCTGATCCTGTTTCCTCTGACGTTTATCGTCATGTCGCAGCGTTTGATGCGGTTCTTGTCCGCAATCCTTGCGACGGTGGGGATGACGCTGCTGCTTATCGACAGTGAAGTGTTCACCCGCTTCCACCTGCATCTCAACCCTATCGTCTGGGAACTGGTGATCAACCCCGACCAGAACGAAACGGCCCGCGACTGGCAGCTGATGTTCATCAGCGTTCCGGTGATCCTGTTGATCGAGATGCTGTTTGCCACCTGGAGCTGGCAAAAGCTCCGCAGCCTGACCCGACGCCGCCATTACGCGAAGCCCGTCGCCGCGCTCTTTTTCGTCTCATTTATCAGTTCGCACCTCATGTATATCTGGGCGGATGCGAACTTCTATCGCCCTATTACCATGCAGCGCGCTAACCTGCCGCTCTCTTATCCGATGACGGCCCGTCGTTTCCTTGAGAAACACGGCCTGCTTGATGCCCAGGAGTACCAGCGCCGTCTGGTCGAACAGGGTAATCCGGAAGCGGTTAGCGTACAGTATCCACTGAGCGATCTGCGCTATCGCGATATGGGTCGCGGGCAAAACGTCCTGCTGATTACCGTCGATGGCCTCAACTATTCTCGTTACGAGAAGCAGATGCCTGCGCTGGCCGATTTCGCGAGTCAGAACGTGTCGTTTACCCAGCATATGAGTTCAGGTAACTCAACCGATGCGGGTATCTTTGGCCTGTTCTATGGCATTTCTGCCGGATACATGGACGGCGTGCTGTCTGCGCGCATTCCTGCGGCGCTGATCACCGGGCTTAATCAGCAGGGCTATCAGTTAGGGCTGTTCTCATCGGACGGCTTCAACAGTTCACTGTACCGCCAGGCGCTGCTCTCTGATTTCTCACTGCCTGCCGCGCAGAGCCAGTCTGATGCCCAGACCGCAAACCAGTGGATAAACTGGCTGCAGCGCTACGCGCAGGAAGATAACCGCTGGTTCTCGTGGGTGGCCTTTAACGGCACAACGCTTAACGACAGCAACCAGGCTGGCTTTGCGCGCCGCTACGGCCGCGCGGCCAGCGATGTTGACGCACAGATTGGCCGCGTGCTTGACGCGCTACGTGAATCAGGCAAGCTTGATAACACGGTCGTGATCGTGACCGCAGGGCATGGCGTACCGTTAGGCGACGAGACGAAGAGCATGAGCTGGTCACGTCCAAACCTGCATGTTCCGCTGGTGATCCACTGGCCGGGAACGCCGGCGCAGCGCATCAATATGCTCACAGAACATAAAGACGTCATGACGACCCTGATGCAGCGCCTGCTGCACGTCAGTACGCCAGCAAACGAGTATTCGCAGGGGCAGGATCTCTTCAGCGCCACGCGCCGCCATAACTGGGTGACTGCAGCTGACGGCAACACGCTGGTGGTGACCACGCCGAAGCTGACGCTGGTGCTGAACAGCAACGGGAACTATCAGACCTATAATCTGCAGGGTGAACGGCTGAAGGACCAGAAACCACAGCTTAGCCTGCTGTTACAGGTTCTGACGGATGAGAAGCGCTTCATCGCTAACTGATTAATAATAAACCAGTTAGCGACGGATTCCCTTGCATTCGAAACGGAATCGAGTAGTATTCTTTTTATGCGTCGGCACGTAGCGCAGCCTGGTAGCGCACCGTCATGGGGTGTCGGGGGTCGGAGGTTCAAATCCTCTCGTGCCGACCAAAAACACATTGAAAACCAGCCTATTACGGCTGGTTTTTTATTTTGCCTCGTCCGGTGTTTTGCACAGGTACATCAGCGTAACAAGACAAATCACGGCTCCGGCATAAAACGTATATTCCGCGCCAAACCTTTCCCAGATGGCCCCGGCGCCCAGGCTGGCGACTAACAATCCCACGCCGCTGACCAGACTAAAAATGCCGTAGGCGGTACCGCGCAGATCCGCAGGTGCCGTTTTTGCGATCATTGCCGCCAGCAGCCCCTGCGTCATCCCCATATGCACTCCCCAAAGCGCAACGCCCAGAAGCATTCCAGCCCAGTGGGTGCTTAGCGCCAGCACAATATCTGCCCCAATCAGCATCACCAGGCCCCACTGCAGTAGTCGGGTGTGGCTCATCCCGTCCGATAACTTGCCAAACGGATAGGCTGACAGAAAATAGAGCAAATTCATGGCCACCATCACCAGCGGGATCAGCGCCAGCGGCACCCCCGACTGCTGTGCGCGCAGGACAAGAAAGGCTTCACTGAAACGTGCGAGCGTGAAGATGGCGCCCAGGCCAATAACCCACCAGCAGCCTTTCCCGAGGCGCCTGAGGTTCTCTTTTTTGATGGGGTTCGTGCGTTTATGTTCGACGGGCGTTTTCGGCTCATGCAGGCCGAAGAAAAGCAGCGCCACGGCGAGGACGCCGGGGATCACCGCAATCCAGAAAATCGTGCGGAAATCATCGTTCCACAGCAGCATTAAGCCTACGGCCAGCAGCGGCCCGAGAAATGCGCCGACGGTGTCCATCGACTGACGCAGCCCAAAGGCCGCGCCGCGAAGTTCCGGCGGCGTAACGTCAGCGACCAGCGCATCGCGCGGCGCGCCCCGGATCCCCTTCCCTACCCGGTCGATTAAGCGTGCCCCCAGAATCATGCCCGACGAAGAGGCGATAGCGAACAGCGGCTTACTCAGCGCGCCAAGACCGTAGCCCAGCACCGCCAGTCCTTTACGTTTCCCCAGGTAGTCACTGATGGCACCGGAAAAAACTTTGATAAACAGCGCGGTGGCTTCAGCCAGGCCTTCAATCAAGCCAATGAAAATCACGCTGGCTCCCAGCGTCGTGACCATAAACAGCGGCAGCAGGCTGTGAATGATCTCCGAGGAGATATCCATCAGCATACTGACCCCACCTACAACCCAGACGCCTTTCGGGATCCGGCTGAGCGTTGCAAACCGGGATAACATTGAACATCTCCTGCTTTATGTCGAACGACCTTGTTCGACACAGAATACCCTGGAAATGCGAATAAATATCATCACATATAAAAAAGCCAGCCCGCAGGCTGGCTTCTTATAGCAGGTGACTGCTCAGTGTTTTTCACGTCCGCCCAGGAAGAAAATGCCCAGCGGGATGGCCAGCAGAACGGTGAAGACAAGGCTGTAAACGAAGATCATCGCCGACTGCAGCACATACATGCTGGTAGTCCAGGCGGAGAGAGGGATGTTGTACTGTTCAATGACGCCAACAATAGTGGCCCGCCCGACGCACGCGGCAGCAATCATAAACACGACGAGTAGCGCCAGGAGGAACTTGCGGCCTTCAGGTGTTTTCAGTTTTGCACGAACCATCTCTCTTCCCTTTCACAGATGAATAACATTATCGATGGACTAAAATAACACGAACGCCCGTCACACTCCACACCAGTACAAACACCTGCCAAAACGATTAATGCTAAGTTTATTACGCTGCAAATAATGAAAATGTAAGTAAATCACACCAATCATTCATACTCGTTATGTTAGTCTGTTCAGGACCGTTTTGACATAAAGGAATGACAATGAAAAACGCACCTAAATTTGCCATCGCGCTTCTCGCCGCCGCGTGCGTCAGCACCAGCGCTTTCGCCAGCGACGCCCAAAAAGCGCAGCCGCTGGAAAAAGTTGCACCCTATCCGCAAGCGGAAAAAGGCATGAAGCGTCAGGTGATTCAACTGCCGGTTCAGCAGGACGAAGCGAATTACAAAGTTGAACTGTTAATTGGCAAGACGCTGGAAGTGGACTGCAATCAGCATCGTCTGGGCGGCCAGCTGGAAAGCAAAACCCTGGAAGGCTGGGGTTATGACTATTACGTCTTTGATAAAGTGACCTCTCCGGTCTCTACCATGATGGCCTGCCCGGACGGCAAGAAAGAGAAGAAATTTGTGACGGCCTATCTGGGCGACAACAGCCTGCTGCGCTACAACAGCAAGTTGCCGATCGTGGTATATACGCCTGAAAACGTGGAAGTAAAATATCGCGTGTGGAAGGCAGAAGAGACGGTCGGACAAGCGGTAGTACGTTAAAAACAAGTCGGGTGGCGGCTTCGCCTTACCCGACCTGCTAAATTAAAAACGGTAACAGATGTTACCGTTTTGCTTTTACCTTACAGCGAGATATCCGCAACCGGCTTGTTTTCCGGCTGAGGCTTCAGTTCCGCCTTCGGCGCAGCATCCGCAGCCTGCGGCTTCACGTACTGCAGCTGCAGCACGCGGCTGGTGTACTCCAGCTCTTGTTCCGTCGCATCCACGTTACCGTTCAGCTTCGTGCCGTAGGATGGAATAATGGTTTTCAGCTTCGCCTGCCATTCCGGGCTGGCAACTTTGTCTTTAAACACTTTTTCCATCAGGTGCAGCATGATTGGCGCAGCGGTAGATGCACCCGGTGACGCACCCAGCAGCGCGGCAATCGTGCCATCCTTATCGCTCACCACTTCGGTACCCAGACGCAGCACGCCGCCCTCTTTCGGATCGCGCTTGATGATCTGCACGCGCTGACCCGCCTGCCACAGACGCCAGTCTTCTTTCTTCGCCTGCGGATAGTACTCTTTCAGCGCCTCGAAGCGTTCTTCATCAGAAAGCATCACCTGGCTAATCAGGTATTTCACCAGGTCGAAATTATCCAGGCCCACGTCCATCATCGGTTTGACGTTAGAGGTGGTGGTCGCGCTCAGCAGATCCCAGAGGGAGCCGTTTTTCAGGAACTTGGTTGAGAAGGTCGCGAACGGTCCGAACAGCACCACGCGTTTACCGTCAAGCATACGGGTATCGATATGCGGGACGGACATCGGTGGCGCACCGACGGAAGCCTGACCGTACACTTTTGCCAGGTGACGGTTCACCACTTCCGGGTTCTCGGACACCAGGAACTGGCCGCCGACCGGGAAGCCCGCGTAGTCGTCAGCTTCAGGAATACCGGATTCCTGCAGCAGCTTCAGCGCCGCGCCGCCCGCACCGATGAAGACAAATTTAGCCTTAATGACGTGCTCGGCTTCATTGTTTTTCAGATCGGCAACCGTCACGCTCCAGCTGTTGTCCGCATTGCGCTTAAAGCCGCGCACTTCGGTGCTGAGCTGCAAATTGAAGTTATCTTTCTTCTTCAGGGACGCCACCAGCTGACGGGTAATTTCGCCGTAGTTCACGTCGGTGCCAATTTCGGTACGGGTCGCCGCCACTTTCTGGTTCGGGTCACGGCCTTCCATGACCAGCGGCGCCCACTCTTTAATCTGCGCGTGGTCTTCGGAGTATTTCATCCCGCGGAACAGGGTGCTCTGCTGCAGCGCAGCGTAGCGCGCGCGCAGGAAATTCACGTTTTGCTCGCCCCACACAAAGCTCATGTGCGGCACGGTATTGATGAAGGAGTGCGGGTCGTGCATCACGCCGCTGTTGACCTGGTGAGACCAGAACTGACGCGAGATCTGGAACGCTTCATTGATCTCTACCGCCTTCTCGATACTAATGGAACCGTCCTTTTTCTGCGGCGTATAGTTCAGTTCCATGAGTGCCGAATGGCCCGTACCAGCGTTATTCCAGCCGTTCGAACTCTCCTGCGCCACGCCATCGAGGCGCTCGACCATGGTCATGGACCAGTCCGGCTGCAGTTCTTGCAGATAGGTTCCCAGCGTGGCGCTCATGATGCCGCCACCAATTAAAAGGACGTCCGTTTCCTGCTCTTTTGGTGCGTCTGCTTTCGCTGCCATTGAGACGGCGTTGAGCCCGACGGCCAGAGAAAAGAGCATGGCAGTCATTTTTTTCATAATTTATGCCTTAGTGTAAAAGTGCTTGATGCGTGGAGATTGCAGGTGAAAAAAGCTGCGTAGGCACGGTAACAACTTTTAAATATTGTTTAAAGGTTACGAAATTATTGTAATTGTGAAATTTAATGATGGATTGTTTGTAGGGGATTGCGGCGCGCAACTGGTATAAGGAGGAATTTATGGCTACTATGCTGCACTTTGTGATCGCGCGCACGGAAGCCTGCCCTAACCAGCGAACTGTTATGTCCTTACCTCATTCTGCCGTATCCCCTGACGACAGTGTAGCCAGCGTGCTGCACTCCCCTAAACAACTGGCGCGTGAAACGCTGGCGGGCGTGATTACCGCTCTGGCGCTGATCCCCGAAGTGATCTCATTTTCCGTGGTGGCGGGCGTTGACCCGAAGGTCAGCCTGATCGCCTCCGTGGTGCTGTGTCTTGCTCTCTCCGTGCTGGGCGGTCGTCCGGCAATGGTCACGGCTGCGGCCGGTTCCGTAGCGCTGGTGATTGGCCCGATGGTGCATCAGCACGGGGTACAATACATTCTTCCCGCCGTGCTGATGGCTGGCGTGATCCAGATTCTGTTTGGCGTGCTGGGCATGGCAAGGCTGATGCGCTTTATTCCCCAGTCGGTGATGACCGGATTTGTTAACGCCCTTGGCATTTTGATTTTCTTCGCTCAGGTGCCACATTTCTGGAGCCGAAGCCCGCTGATTGTGGGCCTGTTCGTGCTGACGCTGCTGATTGTGCTGTGGGTGCCGCGCTATATTAAAAGCGTCCCTTCCCCGCTGATTGCGATTGTGCTGTTAACCCTTTTCACCGTCACCACCGGTCAGATCCTGCCGACTGTCGGTGATGAAGGCTCAATGACTGGCGGTCTGCCTGGATTTACCGAGCTGCTGGTGCCGCTTAATTTACAGACGCTGAACATTATCTGGCCGTGCGCGTTGAGTATTGCCTTCGTCGGTCTGCTGGAGTCCCTGCTGACGGCAAAACTGGTGGACGAACTGACGGTTACGCCTTCCAGCAAGCGTCGCGAGAGCATCGGGCTGGGCGTGGGGAATATCATGGCCGGGCTCTACGGTGGCATTGCGGGCTGCGCGATGATCGGACAAACCATCGTTAACGTGGAGATGGGGAAAGGACGAAGCCGCATTTCAACCATTGCGGCGGGCATCGTGCTGCTGCTCCTGGTGACGGCACTCAGCGAAGTGATGGCCAAAATCCCGATGGCGGTGCTGGCGGGGATTATGGCGATTGTTGCCGTCAAAACCTTCAGCTGGCACAGCCTTCAGCCCGCCACGATAAAAAATGCCCCGGTTGCCGAAACGGTGGTGATGCTGGTGACGGTAGCCGCCACAGTATCAACCGGCAATCTGGCGGTTGGCGTGCTGGGCGGGATTATCGTCATGGCACTGATCCCCGCCCGCATTAAGCGTCAGGTTAAAGCAGAAAAATCGTTGCCAGCCCAAGAAAAATAAAGAAACCGCCGGTATCGGTGATGGCGGTGATCATCACGCTCGACCCCACCGCGGGGTCGCGCCCCAGTTTGGTCATCGTCAGCGGGATAATGACGCCCATCATCGATGCCACCAGCAAATTCAGCACCATCGCCAGCATCATCACGCCGCCTAAGGCCATATCGTCATACAGCCACCATGTGATGCCGCCCATAATGCCGCCCCATACCAGGCCGTTAATCAGCGCCACGCCCATTTCCCTGAAGATCAGAAAGGCGAAGTTACCGGGCTGAATATTTTCCAGCGCCAGCGCGCGGACGATCATGGTGATGGTCTGGTTTCCGGTGTTGCCGCCAATTCCGGCCACAATCGGCATCAGCGAGGCCAGCGCCACCAGCTGCGAAATGGTGTGTTCAAAGCCGTCAATCACACGGGAGGCGATGAAGGCGGTACACAGGTTAATAGCCAGCCAGGCCCAGCGGGTTTTCACCGCCTTACCGACGGAAGCGTGGACGTCATCTTCGGCGCTGATCCCGCCTAGCGCGCGCAGGTCGTTATCGGTCTCTTCATAAACCACGTCAACGATTTCATCGATGGTCAGACGGCCCATCAGCTTGCCAACGGAGTCTACGACCGCCGCACTCACAAGGTCATCACGTTCAAAGGTACGCGCCGCTTTTTCCGCATCGTCTTCCGGGGAGAAGACCATCGGCTCGTTTTCCATCACCTCGCTCACCCGCTGCTGGGCGCTGTTGAGCAGGATGGTTTTCAGCTCCAGCTCGCCAAGCAGGGTTTTATCCCGCGAGGTGACAAACAGCTTATCGGTGTTGTCCGGCATTTTGCCCAGGCGGCGCAGGTAGCGCTGCACGGTACCGAGCGTGACGTCCGGACGTACCGTGATAACGCCGAACTCCATGATCGCGCCGACGCTGTTTTTCTCGTAGTGCATCACCTGACGCACGCGCGCACGTTCATCGGCAGGCAGAGAGGCCAGCAGGCGGCCAGTCAGGTTACGCGGCAGATGCTGTACAAGGTAAATCTGCTCGTCGATATCCAGGGTTTGCAGGGCGTCGAGGATATCCCGATCGCTCATCTCATCGATCAGGTCATCCCAGACGTTTTCCGAGGCTTCAAGCAGAACCTGGCCGCGCTCGTGATCCTGTACCAGGCGCCAGAGGGCGTGACGCTCTTCCGAAGGAAGCGCTTCCAGGGTATCCGCCAGATCCGGCGGCGGTAAATGAGCAACCAGCGCACCTACCTCAGCAATATCGTCGGCTAAGGTGCCGACATCATATTGCTCAGCCAGGGTCAGTTTGCCTAATAACGTAGACGTGACCGCTTTATCGGTCGTGAGAAGCCAGATGAGTCGCGCACGTTCCTGGTCACGCTGCCTGGCGCTGTTTTTCTTTAATACCGACATCAATCATAAATCCATTAAATGAGTTGAGACTAAGCATAGCGCGAGGATATGTAAATAAGAATAAACAGCGAGGCGGGATGGAGAAAAAAGCGGCATTAAGGCCACGATTATCCCCTCTCCCCGTGGGAGAGGGTTAGAGTGAGGGCATCAGGCCGTGCGCGCCACCGCGTCACGCGACGCCGCATCGCGCTCGTCGCCGGTAAGCTCGCTCAGCCTGCCGTCGCGCATCTCCAGCAGACGGTCGGCGTGAATGAAGTAATGATCGTCGTGGCTGATGGCGAAAATGGTCTTGCCCATCTCCTGCATAAGCGGCAGCAGCACCTGATAAAACTCGCGACGGAAGTGCGGGTCCTGATCCGCCGCCCATTCATCCAGCAGGATGATGTCACGCTCTTCCGCCAGCGCCAGCAGCAGCGCCACGCGCTTCTTCTGCCCCTTAGAGAGCTTGAGGTTCAGGATTTTGCCGTCCTGGAGCTCCAGCTTGTGCGACATCTGCAGCTGCGCAAGCCATTTCTCAACCAGCGCCGGATTGGCCTGCTGCCCTTCCGGCCCCAGCAGCTGGTCAAACAGCCAGACATCGGTGAATACCGCTGAAAAAAGCTTGCGGTAATCCTCGGGTTTCTCCGCGCTCAGCGCCTTACCGTCCAGCAGGATCTCGCCCGACTGCGGCTGGTAAAGTCCGGTGAGCAACATCGCCAGCGTGGATTTTCCGCTACCGTTGCCGCCGATGAGAAACAGCAGTTCGCCGCGGTGAATCGTCAGGTTGACCGGTCCCACGGAGAAGGCGTTGTCCTGATAGCGGAACGTCACGTCGCGCAGCTCCAGGGTCTGCCAGTTCGGGAAGGCCTGCGGGCGCGGGAATTCAGCCTTAAATGGCGCCAGATCGAACTTCTTAAGCTTGTTAAACGCCACCTGCGCGCTCAGCAAGGTTGGCAATGCGCCGACGGCCGAGAGCAGCGGCGTACGCAGAAACAGCAGGGTCAGCGAGTAGGTCGCCGCCACGTTGGTATCCGCCCAGCCCAGGCTGTTCGCCATCCAGAATACCAGGCCAATGGCGCCCAGCATCATAATGTTGGACCAGTTCACCGCGCTCAGGTGGAAGGTATCGGCGCGAATGATGTGGTGCCGGTATTCGCGCGCGTCCGGAATATAGAGATGGTTAAAGATGTACTCGGCGCGCTCGCGGTTCAGGGTGAGCTCTTTGCGCCCTTCCAGTACCGTCTGGTAATCGTTATAGAGCTTATCTTCCGTTTCGCGCAGAACCGCCATGTGTTTATAGACGCGCGACACCAGCATGAAACCGCCCCAGATGGTGATGGCAATCCACACCGCGGTCACCGCCAGCATTTTGGTCGAAAGCCAGGCGAGATAGGCCGCCGAGCCAAAGGTCAGGATGATCCCCTGCACCAGCTCCGGCAGGCGGACAAACGCGATGGTAATCGCGCGCACGTCGCTGGTCAGCCCCGCCAGCAGGGAGGCGCTGCCGAGCTGCTCCACGCGCTCAACCTGCGTGTCGAGGATCCGCTTGATGAACTCGCTGCGCAGGCGGAAAACGAAATGGTGACCAAGCGCGGTCAGCGCAAGCTGAGAGCCGAGCGTAACCGCCATCAACAGCAGCAGCAGGCCGAGAAACTCCGGCAGAACCGAGAGTGAGGTATCGACCATTTCGATCAGCCGCACGTTTATAAACGCGATCAGGCCAATACCCAGCGCCGCGCTGGCAAGGCTTAAGGCCATTACGGCAATGAAGGGCCAGCGGTACTGACGCCAGACAAGAAGAAGTAGTTGCATGCAGGCAATCCGGACAATAAAAATCAGCCAGCAGTGTAAACTGCCCGGCGCGGACATCAAGAATAATTCTTATTTTTGTTTGTTCAATCCCGCCTGACGGAATGTAAGGTTAAATCGGTATTCGCCAGTAAGGGGATGAACCCCGGGCTTCAGGGGCTGAATGCCGTGATAGTACAGCCGTGACTCCCTGCCCCACACCACCACGTCGCCGTGCTCCAGCATAATGCGCCTGAGCGGATCGTTGCGGCGCAATCCGCCAAACTGGAAGACGGCGGGCAGACCCAACGATACCGAGACGATGGGCGCGCGCAGATCGGGTTCATCCTTGTCCTGATGCAGGGAGAGCTTCGCGCCGATGGCGTAGCGGTTAATCAGGCAGGCATCCGGCCGGAAGTCAGGGTAATCTGCTGCAACGGCAGCCTCGTGACAAAGCGCCTGAAACACCGCAGGCATGGGAGGCCACGGCCGGCCGGTCGTGGGATCGTTTGGGGCATACACATACCCACGTTCGTTCGTCGCCCACCCCAGTTCGCCGCAGTTGGCCATGGCCACCGACATGGTGTAGCCGCCCGGTGTCACCATATGGCGAAACGGTGAAACCGCCGTAACCTCTTCAATACCGGCAAGCAATGCCGCCGCACGGGAGAGTGCAAAGCGGCGCAGGATCGCTGCCCCGGGCGCAAGCGGCTCCTGCCACGGTTCAGCATCCGCAAAAAGATCGAGCATTATCCCTCCCGGCGTTTCGCCTCACGTTTCAGTAATAGCGCTTTTCGCGCCGCCCCCCAGCGATAGCCCGACAGCGCGCCGTCGTTGCGGACCACGCGGTGACAGGGGATCACAATCGCCAGCCTGTTTGCCGCACAGGCACCCGCGACGGCACGCACCGCGTTGGGCTGGCCAATCGCCTTCGCCACCTGCTGATAGCTGGCCGTTTCCCCGCAGGGGATGTCACGAAGGGCCTGCCAGACCCGCTGCTGGAACGCGGTGCCGCGTATATCCAGCGGCAGCGCCAGCGGCACCGCGTGGTTATCAATACTGGCAATGACCTGTCTGATACGCTGGGCAAAGGCATCTTCCTGCGGGGCAGGCTCCGCGTTTGGAAACAGCGTCGCAAATTCTTCTGCCAGTTTGGTATCGTTGTCGCCCAGCAGTATCGCGCAAATCCCCCGCTCGCTTTCCGCAACCAGGCAGCGTCCCAGCGAACAGTCGCCGATGGCGTAACGCACCGCCACCTCGCCTTTGCGGTACTGCTTCGCCGTCATGCCCAGCGCATCGTTGGCTTTGCGGTAATAGCTGCTGCTGTCGGGAAACCCTGCCGCCAGCACGGCATCGGTAATTTTGTTTCCCTGCGCAAGCGCCGCGCGCAGACGCTGCCCCCGCGCCGCCTGCTGCCAGGATTTTGGGGTCATCCCGGTGACGGACTTAAACAGCCGATGGAAATGGAAAGGACTCATGGCGATCTGCTGCGCCAGGCCTTCAAGCGTCAGCGCGGGATCCTGCTCCAGAAGGCGACAGGCGTGCTCCACTTTCGCCAGCTTTTGCTGATTCGGATCGCGTTTGTCCGGCATGCAGCGCTTGCACGGGCGAAACCCTGCCTGAACGGCATGCTGGACATCGGGATAAAAGCAGACGTTTTTACGCAGCGCGTGACGGGCGCGGCATGACGGGCGGCAGAAAATCCCCGTCGTCTGCACGGCAAAGACAAACCGATTGTCAGCGCGCGGATCGCGAGCCAGAACGGCCTGCCAGCGATCCTCATCATTCATATAGGTTGGATTTTTCATCATCAGCTCCTCTTACAAGCATACCTTTAGCGTGCCCGAGTGCCAGTGATAAAAAACCCGCAACCTTGCTTTTTAATTTTTGTCGCTCACCAGGAAGCTGTTGAACTGCGGCGAGCTCCAGGTTTTGAACCCGTCGCCCTCTTTAGTGATCATATAAACCGCCAGTCCTTCCTGACGAACCACCTCTTTGGCTTTTTCTGGGCCGAGAACCATTAATCCGGTATCCCAGGCGTCGGCTTCCAGCGCAGTGGGGGCAATCACGGTCACCGAGACCAGGTTATGCGTGATGGGACGTCCGGTCAGCGGATCGATCACGTGCGAAATTCGCTTCCCGTCGAGCTCGTAATAGTTACGGTAGCTCCCGGAAGTGCTGATGCCGTGCCCGTTAATATCCACAATGGCCTGTACGGCGTTTTGCCGATCGGTCGGTTTTTGAATCGCCACGCGCCACGGTTTACCGCTGGCGTTCATGCCCCGGCTGACTAACGCGCCCCCCACGGAGACCAGGTAGCGCGATATCCCTTCCTGCGTCATCAGCGCGGCAAGGTGATCCGCCGCGTAACCTTCACCTACCGTCGACAGATCGACAAACAGATCGGGGATATCTTTCTGCAGATACTGCTGGCCGTACTGGTTGATCACCGTCAGATGCTTTAGCCCTGTCCGGGCGCGGGCATCATCAATGGCCGCCTGATCGGGTGTGGTATCCGGCTGTTTGTTCGGGCCAAATCCCCAGAGATTGACCAGAGGCCCGACGGTGACATCCATCGCGCCGTTGGTTTTATATCCCACGCGCATTGATTCGGTGACGATATCAGCCATCGCTTCGCTCACCGGCCACAGGGAGGTACTGGTGGAAAGATTAAAGCGCATCAGCGCCGAGTCATTTTTATAGGTTGAGAGCAGCTGGTCGTCGGCGTCCAGCTGAGACTGGATTTTACCGCGAAGTTCATCAGCGCGCGTTTTATCCAGGCCCATCACGCTGACGCGCCAGAAGGTGCCCATCGTTTTGCCTTCGAGCACCGTCGCGGCGGGTGCATCGGTTTTCGCCACGGGCGCGGAATCGTCACACGCGGTCAGGAAAAAAAGCATAGCCAGAAAGCTGGCGCGTAAAAAAGTCATGTCCATTCATTATTATCCTCATGCCAGGGCGGCAAGAGTACACCAAAACGGTTGCATTGTGAGGCCAAAAAAAAGCACAAAAAAGGGGCCTTCAGGGCCCCTTAGTCACACGATGACGCGATTAGAACTGGTAAACCAGACCCAGCGCGACGATATCATCAGTGCCGATACCGGCCTGACGGGTGAACTCATTTTCATCAACCAGGTTGATTTTGTAATCCACGTAGGTGGACATGTTTTTGTTGAAGTAGTAAGTCGCACCCACATCAACATATTTCAGCAGATCCTGATCGCCGTAACCTTCGATGTCTTTACCTTTGGACTGCAGGTAAGCCACGGATGGACGCAGGCCGAAATCGAACTGGTACTGAGCAACCACTTCGAAGTTCTGCGCTTTGTTAGCAAAACCGTAAGCGGTAGTCGGGCTGCTGCCGTTAGAGGTACCGAAGCGGGTTGCGTTGTAGGTCTGAGAGTACTGCGCAGCCAGGTAGATGTTGTTGGCATCGTATTTCAGGCCGCCAGAATAGACTTCTGCGTGATCGCCGTTACCGTAAACGCCCGGTGCGTTCTGGTCAGCGGTACGTTTGGAGGAGGACATCGCACCACCCACGCTGAAGCCTTCGCCCAGGTTATAGGTTACGGATGCACCGTAGCCGTCGCCGTTCTGTTTCAGCAGGCTGCGTCCACCGACGTTTTCGCCGCTTACGCTACCGTTTTTACCCTGATACTGCAGCGCAAAGTTCAGGCCATCCACCAAACCAAAGAAGTCCTGGTTACGATAGGTCGCCACGCCGTTAGCACGAGACTGCAGGAAGTTGTCTGAGCCGTAGGTATCGCCGCCAAATTCTGGCAGAACGTCAGTCCAGGAAGTTACGTCGTAGATCACGCCGTAGTTACGACCGTAATCGAAAGAGCCCGCTTCAGCGAATTTCAGACCAGCAAACGCCACACGCGTCCAGGACTGGTTGTCGCTTTCAGTCGTGTTGCCCTGGATCTGGTATTCCCACTGGCCGTAACCGGTCAGCTGATCGTTAACCTGAGTTTCGCCTTTGAAGCCAAGACGCATGTAGGTCTGGTCGCCGTCAGCACTCTTGTCGTCAGAGAAATAGTGCAGACCATCAACTTTGCCGTACAGATCTAATTTGTTGCCATCTTTATTATAAATTTCGGCCGCATTTGCTGCGCCTGCTACCAGCAGTGCTGGTACCAGGAGGGACAGTACTTTAACTTTCATTTTATTAACCCTCTGTTATATGCCTTATAATTGCCACTGCTTACTGGTTAACCCTCATTAACCAGTCGGCAAATTCATTCTCCGCAAAATTACAGAATAATCCAATGCGAATATGATACGAAAACTTTGAAGATGTTTCATTTATCCATCAACATGTTTCAAAATGTAAATGAAAAGGAACTTTTACAAAGCACAAAAAGCTTAGAAATTTAGCACTTATAATCAAAACGAAAAATAACCCAATACATATCAAAGAGTTAAAATAAAAAACGTTACCGCACTGAATGACAAAACAAGATCGACTCCAGTCTCTAAAATAACTCTCGCTATCATCATTAACTTTATTTATTACCGTCATTCAGCTTTGAATGTCTGTTTATCCCTAATTCAACCGGATGCATCGCATTCGGTTTTTTTTACCCTTCTTTACGTAACTTTTCCTTTTTTGTGCTACCGCCGCGTAATTGTAACGACTATTAACTAAATTCACGCTCGCCCCTGTGCATAACGGGAAAATTCTCTCAAAACTCAATTTCTTGTTAATTCGTGCTATTTTCTGACGAAATGCATTTTTTATTTGTACATGCATTATGTACTTGTACACATTTAAGGCGTACTTTTTCTCTCGCATGGGTCATCGAAAAAGTCGCTTGTTCAAGGACAGTGGCGCTGGAATTTCAGTTATTACCCTTTATACTGCCCTATCGCCACAGAGCACGACCATCACGGGTTAAAGATATCAATGAGTCAGACTGAAACTACCGCCCAAAGCAAATTCTCCCTTCTGCCCGGGAGCATCACCCGTTTCTTTCTTCTTTTGATCGTGGTGCTGTTAGTCACAATGGGCGTGATGGTGCAGAGCGCGGTTAACGCCTGGCTGAAGGATAAGAGCTATCAGGTGGTGGATATTACCCACGCCGTACACAAGCGCATTGATACCTGGCGCTACGCCACCTGGCAGATTTACGACAACATTGCGGCAGCGCCTGCCAGCTCATCCGGAGATGGACTTCAGGAGACGCGGCTGAAGCAGGATGTCTACTATCTCGAAAAACCGCAGCGTAAGACTGAAGCACTTATCTTTGGCTCTCACGACAGCGCGACCCTTGAGATGACGCAGCGTATTTCGACCTACCTGGATACCCTCTGGGGCGCCGAAACGGTGCCGTGGTCGATGTACTATCTGAACGGTCAGGACAACAGCATGATCCTGATCTCGACGCTGCCGTTGAAAGATCTCTCTTCCGGATTTAAAGAGACGACGGTCGGCAGCATTGTCGACTCCCGCCGGGCAGAAATGCTGCAGCAGGCCAACGCCCTTGATGAACGTGAGAGCTTCTCATCGCTGCGCCGGCTGGCCTGGCAGAATGGTCACTATTTTACCCTGCGTACCACCTTTAACCAGCCGGGTCATCTGGCGACGGTCGTGGCCTTCGATTTACCCATTAATGATTTGATCCCGCCGGATATGCCGCTCGACAGCTTCCGTCTGGAGCCGGACAGCAGCACCCAGAACATGCGTGCGGCGTCCGACAAAGAGGCCGCAGAGAGCGTCACCATCTCCTTTAACGGCTCGAAAATTGAAATTGCCTCGTCGCTGAACTCAACCGGCATGCGTCTGGTGTGGCAGGTACCGTTCGGCACGCTGCTGCTTGATACCCTGCAAAATATTCTGCTGCCGCTGCTGCTGAATATTGGTCTGCTGGCGCTGGCCCTGTTTGGCTACAGCACCTTCCGCTTCCAGCCGGGACGCCAGAGCGACTCGTCTGCGGTCTCCGCAGGCAACACCAACGAGCTGCGCGTATTGCGCGCGCTCAATGAAGAGATTGTCTCCGTGCTGCCGCTAGGGGTGTTAGTTCACGATCAGGAATCGAATCGCACGGTGATGAGCAATAAAATTGCTGACCATCTGCTGCCGCACCTTAACCTGCAGAACATCACCACTATGGCGGATCAGCACCAGGGGGTTATTCAGGCCACCATTAACAATGAACTGTACGAGATCCGTCAGTTCCGCAGCCAGGTGGCACCGCGTACGCAAATCTTCATCATTCGCGATCAGGATCGCGAAGTGCTGGTGAATAAAAAGCTCAAGCAGGCGCAAAGGCTGTATGAGAAGAACCAACAGGGGCGCGCGGCATTCATGCAGAATATTGGCGATGCCTTCAAGGAGCCGTTAAAAACGCTGGCGACCCAGGCGGCAGCGTTAAACACGTCTGAAAGCCACCAGCTCGCCTGCCAGGCCGACTCGCTGGTCCGCATGGTGGATGAGATCCAGCTGGCAAATATGCTGGAGAATGATTTCTGGAAAGGCACCCCTTCTCTCTTCTCCATTCAGGATCTGATCGATGAAGTGGTTCCCGAAGTCCTGCCCGTAATTAAGCGTAAAGGGCTGCAGCTGCTGATCAACAACCATTTACCCGCCAATGACGAACGTCACGGCGACCGCGAGGCGCTGCGTCGTATTCTGCTGATGATTATTCAGTACGCCGTGACCACCACGCAAATCGGCAAGATCACCCTGGAAGTGAGCACCGACGAGTCGGCGGAAGATCGCCTGACGTTCCGCATTCTGGACACCGGGGAAGGCGTGACGGCGAGTGAAATTGATAATCTGCACTTCCCGTTCCTGAATGACACGCAAAGCGATCATTACGGCAAGGCTAACGCCCTGACCTTCTGGCTGTGCGATCAGCTGGCGCGTAAGCTCGGCGGCCATCTGAATATCAAGGCCCGTGAATCGCTCGGCACCCGTTACTCTCTGCACGTGAAAATGGCCGCCAATCCGCAGGAAGAAGATGAAGAACGCCTGCTGGATGACGTCGTGGTGATGGTGGATGTAACCTCAAACGAGATCCGCAATATTGTGGTTCGTCAGCTCGAAAACTGGGGCGCGGCCTGCATCACGCCGGATGAAAGGCTGGCAAGTCAAGAATTTGATCTGTTTTTAACTGATAATCCGTCTAATCTTACTGCCTCGGGCTTGCTTTTAAGCGATGATGAGTCACGCGTGCGGAAAATCGGCCCTGGCCAGCTGCGCGTCAACTTTAATATAAGCAATGCGATGCAGGAAGCTGTACTACAACTAATAGAAGAGCAGCTGGCGCAGGAAGAGATAACGGAATCCCCGTTAGGCGGTAATGAAAATGCCGAGCTTCACGCCAGCGGATACTATTCCCTCTTTGTTGATACAGTACCAGATGATGTGAAGCGGTTGTATACTGAGTCCGCTGCGAATGATTTTGCAGCGCTGGCACAGACAGCACACCGGCTTAAAGGGGTGTTTGCCATGCTTAATCTGGTTCCCGGCAAGCAGTTATGTGAAACGCTGGAACATCTAATTCGTGAGAAAGATGCCTCTGGCATTGAAAAATACATCAGCGACATTGACGCCTACGTCAAAAGCTTGCTGTAGCAAGGTAGCCTTATACATGAACAATATGAACGTAATTATTGCCGATGACCATCCGATTGTACTGTTCGGTATTCGCAAATCACTTGAACAGATCGAGTGGGTGAATGTAGTCGGTGAATTTGAAGACTCTACAGCACTGATCAATAACCTCCCAAAGCTTGATGCGCACGTGCTCATTACCGATCTCTCTATGCCTGGAGACAAATACGGTGATGGGATAACGCTCATCAAATATATTAAACGTCACTTCCCGGACATCTCGATTATTGTTCTGACCATGAACAACAACCCGGCGATCCTGAGCGCCGTGCTGGATCTGGATATCGAAGGGATTGTGCTGAAGCAAGGCGCCCCGACCGATCTGCCAAAAGCGTTGGCTGCGCTGCAGAAAGGCAAGAAGTTCACGCCTGAGAGCGTCTCTCGTCTGCTGGAAAAAATCAGCGCGGGTGGCTACGGTGACAAACGCCTGTCGCCGAAAGAGAGCGAAGTTCTGCGCCTGTTCGCCGAAGGTTTCCTGGTGACCGAGATTGCCAAGAAGCTGAACCGCAGCATTAAAACCATCAGCAGCCAGAAAAAATCAGCAATGATGAAGCTGGGCGTGGACAACGATATTGCCCTGCTGAACTATCTCTCCTCCGTTACGCTGAGCGCATCGGATAAGGATTGATCCCCCACTGTAAATGCCGGATGGCGCTCACGCTTACCCGGCCTACAGAACCCGTAGGCCCGCGCAAGCGCAGCGCCGCCGGGCAAATAAAAAAGGCCCTTACGGGCCTTTTTTATATTCTGGTTTTTCTCACGCGATCCGCATAAACAGACAGCGTTTGTTTGAGCACGTCCAGCGTCACCGGTTTCGACAGGCAGCTGTCCATGCCCGACTCCAGACAGCGCTGTTTCTCTTCCGCCAGCGCGTTCGCCGTTACGCCCACGACCGGCAGCGTCAGGCCAAGCTGTCGGATGCGCTGCGTCAGCCGGTAGCCGTCCATGTTAGGCATGTTGACGTCGCTCAGCACGATATCAATATGATTTTTACTCAGCACATTCAGCGCATCCACGCCGTCATTGGCGGTTTTGCACTGATAGCCCAGCGATCCGAGCTGGTCAGCCAGCAGGCGGCGGTTAATCGGATGGTCATCCACCACCAGAATCATCATATCGTCATTCACTGACGCCAGACCTTCCGGTGACGGCAGCGCGACTGCACCGTCGTTCTCTTCCAGCTCGACTTTATAGATACGGGCCAGCAGGCTCAACAGCTCATGCGGCGTTGCGACGCTGTGCACCCATTCCCCCGGCGCACGTTCAACCGGTATGCCAATGTGGCGACGGCAGAAGAGCACCGTTCCTCTCCCCTGCCACGGCTGTTCCGGCATCTCGTCGGCGATGAGCACATCGTCCACGTCCGGCGTCTGGCCTTCATAGCGGCAGACCCTCACGCCGCTATGGGCGAGCAGCGCCGTCAGATAGTCATTCAGCGAGGCATTATTGACCGCCAGCCAGCAGCGCTTATCGTTCAGCCCGTCAACCGTGGCTTTTGCCGGATACTGCGCGGAATAGAGCGGAATGCGGATGGTGAACTGGCTGCCCATGCCGGGCTCAGTATCCACGGAAATGTCACCGTCCATCATGCTGACGAGCTTCTCGCAAATCGCCAGCCCCAGACCGGTGCCCTGGAAGTTACGCTGCACGCCGGTGCCGACCTGGAAGAACGGATCGAACAGACGTACCACCTCCTTGGCCGGTATGCCCACCCCCGTGTCGCGCACGCGGATGCTGAGGTAATCTCCCGCCCGGCAGACGTGTAGCACAATGCAGCCGATATCGGTGAATTTGATGGCATTGCTGAGCAGGTTAGAGATGACCTGCTGCAGGCGCATCGGGTCGCCGTGCAGCGTCAGCGGCACGTCCGGTTCAATGAAGCAGTAGAGCCCCAGCTGTTTACGCACCACCAGCGGCAGATAGTTGGCGCTGATGTGGTTCATGACCTCACGCGGCGAAAACTCGCGCGGCTCAATTTTCAGCTGCTCAGACTCAATTTTAGAGAAGTCGAGAATATCGCTGATGATCTTCAGCAGCAGGCTGGAGGAGTTGTTCATCGCCGTTACCAGCCGGTCGACGCCTTTCGGCAATTCCTTCGTCTGCAGCAGATCGAGGTTACCGATAATCCCGTACAGCGGCGTACGTAGCTCGTGACTGACGGTAGCCAGGAACATGGATTTCGACTGGCTGGCCTGCTCCGCGGCCTGCGCCATCTCCTGCAGCGACTCTTCCATCTTCACGCGCGCGGAGACATCCACCAGCACGCAAATCGCTACGTTTTCATTGCGATAGCGGGAATGAACAAAGCTGATCTGCAGGTTAGTGTGGGTGCTGGTGAGCACGTCGACAAAGTTCACCTGCTGGCCGCAGATGATTTGCGTCAGCCTTTGCCGGTCCTCGTGCGTCAGCATGTTCAGGTAGTTGTGCGCCAGCTCGTTACTCAGGATGTTGGTCCCGTCCTGGGTACGAAGAATGCAGATCCCCACCGGAGCCGAGGCGACAATCTTGCGGTTGAACTGCTCGTGCTCCTCCAGACGCTGGGCGTCACTTTCGGCGGGAATAAAGATTCTCCGCTCATACATGCGCGCCAGCGTAAACAGCGCCCCGCCCACCAGCAGGTTCAGCAGGATCGCATTCATAATAAGAATGCGTATCCGCTCAAGGACCATATCCACCGGCAGCGAGTAAACAATGCTCAGCGACGATGGCGGCAGGCTTTTTTTCAGCACCAGCTCGCGGAAGCCGGAGGTGTAGCCAAACCATGAGCGTTCCTGCATCCAGTGCGGATCGACGTTCAAACTTTTATCCGGCCCGGCGAGTGAGATCAGCTGATGCCCGTTTTCATCCAGAATGGTCACGCCCATCGGCAGGCTGCCCGGCGTGAAGAAGTTTTCCATGCGGATGGTCTGCTCAATCCCCAACAGCGCCTGCAGACGATTGCCCAGGTAGACCGGCGTCAGCGCGTAGAAATAGCCCACGCCCATGCGCGGCCCCTGGCTAATCCAAAAAATGTTGTTCCCGCGCTCGTCCTGCGGCGCATTGCGATATTTCACAATACGCTCGTGCAGGCTTTTCAGCGCATCATCGCGCTCGACGGGCACATCGCGCAGGCCAAAGTCAGCCATGCAGAGGTTTTCACTGCCAATCAGGAATACGCGGTTAAGGTCGTAGGCGGCGGAGAAGTTGTCGCGCCAGTAGCGCATAAACCAGGCGAGAGATTCCAGCGACCCGCGCCAGGTGCTGCTCATGGTGGAGCAATCAGAGTCCGGGAACAGCGGCTGGAAGTCCGGCACTTCGGTTTTGTCATTGCGCCCGCGCAGGGCAAGGATACCGTTTTCTGCCGTCAGCCGATTTTCGGCAATATACTTCAGCTCCTTCATCACGTCAGACGTTCGCTGAATGTAGCGCTGGGCCTGATCGGAGCTTAAATTAAACTCCTGGCGGATCTCCGCTTCTTTCTGGTTCAGCGCATTGACGATGTAAAACACCGACAGCAAGGCCACCAGCAGCCAAAGCAGGAGCGCCAGCGCCCGGAACAGATAGCGAGAAACTTTCAGCGTGGTACGAAAGGAGACGAGGTATTTCAAAGGGGCGAGGCTCCGCCGTCGGGGTCAAAAGAATGTGGTTAAGGTAGCGGTAAACGCGGCTTGTCGCAACGTTCACGTATCTGCATCTGCAAAAGAAAAGGGCCGGAATCCGGCCCTTTATGCGTCAGAAGAGATTACTCGTCAGCGTCATCCGCTGCGTCGTCGTCGCTCTCTGCTTCCGGTGCGATTTCATCATCACCTTCCGCGACGCTGCCGTCGATGGAATCGAGCTCTTCGTCGTCCACCGGCTCAGCAACGCGTTGCAGACCGACCACGTTTTCATCTTCCGCCGTACGGATGAGGATAACGCCCTGGGTGTTACGGCCCACCACGCTGATCTCGGATACACGCGTACGCACCAGCGTACCGGCATCGGTGATCATCATAATCTGGTCGGCATCGTCCACCTGCACCGCGCCCACAACAGAACCGTTGCGCTCGGTAACCTTGATGGAGATAACGCCCTGCGTGCCGCGTGACTTGGTCGGGTATTCGCTTTCCGCCGTACGTTTACCGTAGCCGTTCTGGGTGACGGTCAGGATTGCGCCTTCGCCACGTGGAACGATCAGGGAAACAACGGAGTCTTCACCCGCCAGCTTAATACCGCGCACGCCGGTCGCCGTACGACCCATTGCGCGCACGGCGTTCTCTTTGAAGCGCACCACTTTACCGGCCGCAGAGAACAGCATCACTTCATCAGAACCGGAGGTCAGATCCACACCGATCAGCTCGTCGCCTTCGTTCAGGTTTACCGCAATAATACCGGCAGAACGCGGACGGCTGAACTCGGTCAGCGCGGTTTTCTTCACGGTACCGCTGGCGGTCGCCATAAAGACGTTCACGCCCTCTTCGTACTCGCGTACCGGCAGGATGGCGGTGATACGTTCGTTCGCTTCCAGCGGCAGCAGGTTGACGATTGGACGACCGCGCGCACCGCGGCTCGCTTCCGGCAGCTGATAGACCTTCATCCAGTACAGACGGCCACGGCTGGAGAAGCAGAGGATCGTGTCGTGGGTGTTGGCCACCAGCAGACGGTCAATGAAGTCTTCTTCTTTAATACGTGCCGCAGATTTACCTTTGCCGCCACGACGCTGTGCTTCGTAGTCGGTCAGAGGCTGATACTTCACGTAGCCCTGGTGAGACAGGGTCACTACCACGTCTTCGCGGTTGATCAGATCTTCAATGTTGATATCAGAGCTGTTGGCGGTGATTTCGGTGCGGCGCTCGTCGCCGAACTGATCGCGGACCAGCTCAAGCTCTTCGCGGATCACTTCCATCAGGCGCTCGGCGCTACCCAGGATGTGCAGCAGCTCAGCAATTTGCTCCAGCAGCTCTTTATACTCGTCGAGCAGTTTTTCATGCTCAAGGCCGGTCAGCTTCTGCAGGCGCAGATCCAGAATCGCCTGGGCCTGCTGTTCAGTCAGGTAGTACTGACCGTCACGCACGCCGAATTCAGGCTCGAGCCACTCAGGACGCGCGGCGTCGTCGCCCGCACGTTCCAGCATCGCCGCCACGTTGCCCAGATCCCACGGACGCGCAACCAGCGACGCTTTCGCTTCTGCCGGCGTCGGCGCACGGCGGATCAGCTCGATGATCGGGTCGATGTTCGCCAGCGCAACGGCCAGTGCTTCAAGGATATGAGCGCGATCGCGCGCTTTGCGCAGTTCGAAGATGGTACGACGGGTCACCACTTCGCGGCGGTGACGCACGAACGCGCTCAGGATCTCTTTCAGGTTCATGATCTTCGGCTGACCATGGTGCAGCGCAACCATGTTGATACCGAAGGAGACCTGAAGCTGAGTCTGGGAGTACAGGTTGTTCAGCACAACCTCACCCACCGCGTCGCGCTTGATTTCAATCACGATGCGCATACCGTCTTTGTCAGACTCGTCACGCAGCGCGCTGATGCCTTCAACGCGTTTCTCTTTTACCAGCTCGGCGATTTTTTCAATCAGACGCGCTTTGTTCACCTGATACGGGATCTCGTGAACAATGATAGTTTCACGGCCGGTTTTGGCGTCCGCTTCCACTTCGGCGCGGGCACGGATGTAAATCTTGCCACGACCGGTGCGGTACGCTTCTTCAATGCCGCGACGACCGTTGATGATCGCCGCCGTCGGGAAGTCCGGGCCCGGGATGTGTTCCATCAGCCCTTCAATGCTGATGTCTTCATCGTCGATATAGGCCAGGCAGCCGTTGATCACTTCCGTGATGTTGTGCGGCGGAATGTTGGTCGCCATACCCACGGCGATACCGGACGAGCCGTTCACCAGCAGGTTAGGGATCTTCGTTGGCATAACGTCAGGAATTTTTTCCGTGCCGTCGTAGTTATCAACGAAATCAACCGTCTCTTTTTCCAGGTCGGCCATCAGCTCATGGGCAATCTTCGCCAGACGGATTTCCGTATAACGCATTGCCGCGGCGGAGTCGCCGTCGATAGAACCAAAGTTACCCTGACCATCTACCAGCATGTAACGCAGCGAGAACGGCTGCGCCATACGGACAATGGTGTCGTACACCGCGGAATCACCATGGGGATGGTATTTACCGATTACGTCACCAACGACACGGGCAGATTTTTTGTAGGCTTTATTCCAGTCATTGCCCAATACGTTCATGGCGTATAGTACGCGACGGTGTACCGGCTTCAGGCCATCGCGGACGTCCGGCAGCGCACGGCCAACAATGACCGACATCGCATAGTCCAGATAGGAGCTTTTCAGCTCTTCCTCGATGTTAACCGGTGTAATTTCTCTCGCAAGGTCGCTCATCTAACCGCTATCCCTCTACTGTATCCCGGATTCAAAGGTCGCAAATTATAACACAGCCGCGGTGATACAGGTAAACCTATACGCTTTATTCACAGGGATTGCCTGATATACTCATTTGTCTTGCTAAATAAGGAGTAAAAGCGCCCATGAATGCCGAAAAATCCCCGGTGGCTCACAACGTTGACCACGAAGAGATTGCCAAATTTGAAGCGGTGGCGTCCCGCTGGTGGGATCTCGAAGGTGAGTTCAAACCGCTGCATCGTATTAACCCGCTGCGTCTGGGCTATATCGCGGAGCGTTCCGGCGGTCTGTTCGGTAAGAAAGTGCTCGACGTCGGCTGCGGCGGCGGCATCCTGGCGGAGAGCATGGCGCGCGAAGGGGCCACCGTCACCGGCCTGGACATGGGCTTCGAGCCTCTACAGGTTGCCCGTCTTCATGCGCTGGAGTCCGGTATACAGGTGGAATATGTGCAGGAAACCGTGGAAGAGCACGCGGCAAAACATGCCCACCAGTATGATGTGGTGACCTGCATGGAGATGCTGGAGCACGTTCCGGATCCGCAGTCGGTGGTAAACGCCTGTGCAAAACTGGTGAAGCCGGGCGGCCAGGTCTTCTTCTCGACAATCAACCGCAACGGAAAAGCCTGGCTGATGGCCGTGGTCGGCGCAGAATATGTGCTGCGCATGGTGCCGAAAGGGACGCACGACGTGAAGAAGTTTATCAAGCCTGCCGAACTGCTGGGCTGGGTTGACCAGACGTGGCTTAAGGAGCAGCACATCACGGGTCTGCACTACAACCCGCTAACGGATAAATTCAAACTTGCCCCGGGCGTTGATGTTAACTATATGTTGCATACAACCGCCAAAAACGACTAACGTCATCCGTTATTCTTATAATGATTGCGCGACATCATGTTGCGCAATTCTGACCTCCCGTTGAAGAAATCAGCACTCGATCAAATTTTGAATTTTTTTTCTAAATTATTGACATCTCTTCCAGGCCTTACGGTACGAGGACTTACGCTTTTTTACCCTTTCACAACCTCAATTTAACCTCAAAATCAACCCTTGTGCTGAAAAGATTCGATACTAGAATACTCACCATATAGCGTTTTTCTTATCGCAAACCCCCTATATGTAGTATTTATCCACAGAGTTAGTCACAAGACGGATCTGTGGATAAGCGGGGGATATTTTTTATTTCACGGACAGGTAAAACCCACATGAATCAGAGTCTGCTGGTGACAAAGCGCGACGGTACTACCGAGCGTATCAATCTGGACAAAATCCATCGAGTTCTCGACTGGGCAGCAGAAGGACTGAATAACGTATCTATATCCCAGGTTGAACTGCGTTCTCACATTCAGTTCTACGACGGCATCAAAACGTCTGATATCCACGAAACCATTATCAAAGCAGCGGCAGATCTGATCTCCCGCGACGCACCGGATTATCAGTACCTCGCTGCGCGTCTGGCGATTTTCCACCTGCGTAAGAAAGCCTACGGCCAGTTCGAGCCGCCGAAGCTTTACGATCACGTGGTGAAAATGGTTGAGCTGGGCAAATACGACACGCATCTGCTGGAAGACTATACGGAAGAAGAGTTCGAGCAGATGAACGGGTTTATCGATCACTGGCGCGACATGAACTTCTCCTACGCGGCGGTGAAGCAGCTCGAAGGCAAATACCTGGTTCAGAACCGTGTGACTGGTGAGATCTACGAAAGCGCCCAGTTCCTCTATATTCTGGTGGCTGCCTGCCTGTTCTCAAACTACCCGCGCGACACCCGTCTGGACTACGTGAAGCGTTTCTACGATGCGGTATCGACGTTCAAAATTTCTCTGCCAACGCCGATCATGTCTGGCGTGCGCACTCCTACCCGTCAGTTCAGCTCCTGCGTACTGATCGAGTGTGGTGACAGCCTGGATTCCATCAACGCCACCTCCAGCGCCATCGTGAAATACGTCTCGCAGCGTGCCGGTATCGGCATCAACGCCGGTCGCATCCGCGCGCTGGGCAGCCCGATTCGCGGCGGTGAAGCGTTCCACACCGGCTGTATCCCGTTCTATAAGCACTTCCAGACGGCGGTAAAATCCTGCTCTCAGGGCGGCGTGCGCGGCGGCGCAGCGACCCTGTTCTACCCAATGTGGCATCTGGAAGTGGAAAGCCTGCTGGTACTGAAAAACAACCGCGGCGTGGAAGGCAACCGCGTGCGTCACATGGACTACGGCGTGCAGATCAACAAGCTGATGTACACCCGTCTGCTGAAAGGGGAAGACATCACCCTGTTCAGCCCGTCCGACGTCCCGGGCCTGTACGACGCGTTCTTCGCCGATCAGGACGAGTTCGAGCGTCTGTACACCAAATATGAAAAAGACGACAGCATCCGTAAACAGCGCCTGAAGGCGGTAGACCTGTTCTCCCTGATGATGCAGGAGCGCGCCTCTACCGGCCGTATCTACATCCAGAACGTTGACCACTGCAACACCCACAGCCCGTTTGATCCGGCGGTTGCGCCAGTGCGCCAGTCTAACCTGTGCCTGGAGATCGCCCTGCCAACCAAACCGCTGGAAGACGTGAACGACGAAAACGGCGAAATCGCCCTGTGTACGCTCTCCGCGTTCAACCTGGGTGCGATTAAGAGCCTGGACGAGCTGGAAGAGCTGGCCGTGCTGGCGGTACGTGCGCTGGATGCCCTGCTGGACTACCAGGATTACCCAATCCCGGCCGCTAAACGCGGCGCAATGGGCCGTCGTACCCTGGGTATCGGCGTGATCAACTTCGCCTACTGGCTGGCGAAAAACGGCAAGCGTTACTCCGACGGCAGCGCTAACAACCTGACGCACCAGACGTTCGAAGCGATTCAGTACTACCTGATGAAAGCCTCTAACGAGCTGGCGAAAGAGCAAGGCGCGTGCCCGTGGTTCAACGAAACCACCTATGCAAAAGGCATTCTGCCGATCGACACCTATAAGAAAGACCTGGATGCGATCGTCAGCGAGCCGCTGCACCTGGACTGGGAAGGCCTGCGCGAGTCCATCAAAACGCACGGCCTGCGTAACTCCACGCTCTCTGCCCTGATGCCGTCCGAGACCTCTTCGCAGATCTCCAACGCCACCAACGGTATTGAGCCACCGCGCGGCCACGTCAGCATTAAAGCGTCGAAAGACGGCGTGCTGCGTCAGGTGGTGCCGGATTACGAAACGCTGGGCAACAACTACGAACTGCTGTGGGAGATGCCAAACAACGACGGCTACCTGCAGCTGGTGGGTATCATGCAGAAGTTTATCGACCAGTCGATCTCTGCCAATACTAACTACGACCCGACGCGCTTCCCGTCCGGCAAGGTACCAATGCAGCAGCTGTTGAAAGACCTGCTGACCGCCTACAAATTTGGCGTGAAAACGCTGTACTATCACAACACCCGTGACGGTGCAGAAGACGCGCAGGACGACCTGGTACCGTCAATTCAGGACGATGGCTGCGAAAGCGGCGCATGTAAGATCTAATGAAGGGCGGGGATATCCCCGCCTTTATTTCGTAAGACAGGACACACTCATGGCATATACCACCTTTTCACAGACGAAAAACGACCAGCTCAAAGAGCCAATGTTCTTCGGCCAGCCGGTCAACGTGGCACGCTACGATCAGCAAAAATATGACATCTTCGAAAAGCTGATTGAAAAGCAACTCTCCTTCTTCTGGCGTCCGGAAGAAGTTGACGTTTCCCGCGACCGTATTGATTACCAGTCGCTGCCGGATCACGAAAAGCATATTTTCATCAGCAATCTGAAGTACCAGACGCTGCTGGACTCCATTCAGGGCCGTAGCCCGAACGTGGCGCTGTTGCCGCTGATCTCGATTCCTGAGCTGGAAACCTGGGTGGAAACCTGGGCGTTCTCTGAGACGATCCACTCCCGCTCTTACACCCACATCATCCGCAACATCGTGAACGATCCGGCGGTGGTGTTTGACGATATCGTCACTAACGAGCAGATCCAGAAGCGCGCGGAAGGCATTGCGCACTACTACGACGAGCTGATCGAGATGACCAGCTACTGGCATCTGCTGGGCGAAGGCACCCACAGCGTGAACGGCAAAACCGTTACCGTGAACCTGCGCGCGCTGAAAAAGCAGCTGTACCTCTGCCTGATGAGCGTTAACGCCCTGGAAGCGATCCGCTTCTACGTGAGCTTCGCCTGCTCCTTCGCCTTTGCCGAGCGCAAGCTGATGGAAGGCAACGCCAAAATCATCCGTCTGATCGCTCGTGACGAAGCCCTGCACCTGACCGGCACCCAGCACATGCTGAACCTGCTGCGCAGCGGTACGGACGACCCGGAGATGGCGGAAATCGCCGAAGAGTGCAAGCAGGAGTGCTACGACCTGTTCGTGCTGGCGGCTCAGCAGGAGAAAGAGTGGGCAGACTACCTGTTCCGTGACGGCTCCATGATTGGCCTGAACAAAGATATTCTGTGCCAGTACGTGGAGTACATCACCAACATCCGCATGCAGGCGGTTGGTCTGGACCTGCCGTTCCAGACGCGCTCTAACCCGATTCCGTGGATCAACACCTGGCTGGTATCCGATAACGTGCAGGTTGCGCCGCAGGAAGTGGAAGTGAGCTCTTATCTGGTCGGTCAGATTGATTCTGAAGTCAACACCGACGACCTGAGCGACTTCCAGCTCTGATGACGCGCGTAACGCTGAGCCTTTCTGGCACCGAAGTGCTGTGCCAGGAAGAGCACCCTTCCCTGCTGGTGGCGCTTGAGGCGCATCAGGTGGAGGTAGAGTACCAGTGTCGTGAAGGCTATTGCGGCTCCTGCCGCTGCCGTCTGGTCGCAGGCCAGGTGGACTGGCTGACCGAACCGCTGGCCTTTATCAGTGAAGGGGAAATTTTGCCCTGCTGCTGCCGGGCAAAAGGCGATATTGAGATCGAGATGTAAAAAAGGGCCTTACGGCCCTTTTTCTATTTTAAGAACGTCACCGCTTTATCCGGGAAATCCGTAAACAGCCCGTCCACGTCCGCCTGCTTATACAACACCTCGTAAAGCTGATTCACATCGGTGGCATATGGCGGCAGCTGGTCGGCACGCACCGTGTACGGATGCACCTGCATCTTGCTGGCGTGCGCCTCTTTCACCATCGCCGTCAGCTTCACGTGGCCAGGCGTTGAGCCTTCCGCCACCAGCATGTGATAATCCGGCCCGATGCCGTCAGCGTACCGCGCAATCTGCTTCATCGCGCCCGGCTTGAACATCCAGTCGTAGCTGTAGTTCACCCACTTCCCGTCCGGCTGTTTCTCCTGGGTTTCATTCCAGTCGGTGTAGGCAATCAGCTGCACCAGATTGAGATCCATCCCCATCTTCGGCTCCAGCTCGGTTTTGATGCGCTTCAGCTCGGCGGCGTCAAAACACTGCAGGTAAACTTTGTCCTTCTTGCTGGTATAGCCGTACTGTTTCAGCACCTCCAGCGTCTTCGCGGCAATGTCCTTCCCTTCCTGATGGTGGAACCACGGCGCTTTGATTTCCGGGTAGATACCGATGTTTTTACCGGTCGAGTGGTTCAGCCCCTGAACAAACTCAATCTCTTCCTGGAAGGTATGAATGCGGAAGTCAGATTTGCCCATCGGGAAGCGTCCCGGGTAGACCTGCACCTTCTTGCCGTTTTCAATCTCAAAGCCTTCGGTAAACTTCAGAGAGCGAATTTCATCCAGGGTAAAGTCGATGGCGTAGTAACGACCGTCTTTGCGCGCGCGGTCCGGGAAACGCTCCGCCACGTCCGTGACGCGGTCAAGATAGTGGTCATGCAGGACGACCAGCTGGTCGTCCTTCGTCATCACCAGATCCTGCTCCAGGTAATCCGCCCCCTGCGCATAGGCCATCGCCTTCGCCGGCAGCGTATGCTCCGGCAGATAGCCGCTCGCGCCGCGGTGGGCAATAACGATTTTATCCGCCGCCAGGGCAGAGCCTGTCATCAGGCCTGCCAGCAGCAGGCCGGTGGTTAATGGAGTTAATTTCATCGCAATGCTCCTTATTGACGACGCGCCAGCACTTCCGCGTGGTGACGTTTCTCGCCGATCATCACAACAACCAGCAGCAGAACCGCCAGCACGCTGCCGCCGATCATCACCATAAAGCCGCCGTCCCAGCCGAAGAAGTCAACGGTGTAGCCCACGATAGCGCTCGCCGCGACGGAACCGCCGAGGTAGCCAAACAGACCGGTAAAGCCTGCCGCCGTGCCCGCCGCTTTTTTCGGCGCCAGCTCAAGCGCGTGCAGACCGATCAGCATCACCGGGCCGTAAATCAGGAAGCCGATAACGATCATACAGGCCATGTCTACTGATGGGTTACCCGGCGGGTTAAGCCAGTAAACGACAGTCGCGATGGTCACCAGGGTCATAAAGAACACGCCCGTTGCGCCGCGGTTGCCTTTAAACACTTTGTCCGACATCCAGCCGCAAATCAGCGTGCCCGGGATCCCGGCGTATTCATACAGGAAGTACGCCCAGGAGGATTTATCCAGCGCGAAATGCTTCACCTCTTTCAGGTAGGTCGGGGACCAGTCGAGGATGCCGTAGCGCAGCAGGTATACGAACACGTTCGCCACCGCGATGTACCACAGCAGCTTGTTCGGCAGCACGTACTTCATGAAGATCTGTTTCGCGGTCAGCTCTTCTTCGTGCTTCTCGCTGTAGTCATCCGGATAGTCGTTTTTGTACTCTTCGATTGGCGGCAGCCCGCAGGACTGCGGCGTGTCGCGCATCAGGGCGAAGGCAATAATCGCCACCAGAATAGCACCAAAGGCAGGCATGTAGAGCGCCGCGTGCCAGTCGTTGAACCAGGCCATCCCCAGCAGGAACAGCAGAGGTGGAAGCCCGCCCCCGACGTTATGCGCGCAGTTCCACACTGACACAATGCCGCCACGCTCCTTCTGCGACCACCAGTGCACCATGGTACGTCCGCACGGCGGCCACCCCATCCCCTGGAACCAGCCGCAGAGGAACAGCAGCACGAACATGATGGCAATGCTGGACGTCGCCCACGGCACAAAGCCCATGAACAGCATGACCGCTGCCGCGAGGATCAGACCGGCGGGCAGGAACACGCGCGGATTCGAGCGGTCCGACACGGAACCCATGATGAATTTAGAAAAACCGTAGGCGATGGAGATCCCCGACAGCGCGAAGCCCAGGTCGCCGCGAGAGAAGCCCTGCTCCACCAGATACGGCATGGCGAGCGCAAAGTTTTTACGTACAAGATAGTACGCCGCATACCCGAAGAAGATCCCGAGGAAGATTTGCCAACGCAGACGGCGGTAGAGAGGATCGATCTCTGCCTCTGGCAGTCGCGCCCGATGCGGCGCAGGTTTGAAGATACTGAGCATAACAGCCTCCGTGGCCTTTCAAAAAATGACCAGGCATCTCGCGCCCGGTTACAGAGGCGGGGATGTTAAAAAAACATGCGGTTTGTTACTGTGAATCAACGCACAGATTGTTACAGAAATATGACAGGATGCGCAAAAAAGCGCATGAAATCACGTTTCAGTTTCGAATTTCGCGCGTTTATGTTCGAAATCAAACAAACCACACGATCTATGTGGCTAAATGCTAAAAAACGAACATAGAGGAAAGGCAATGACAATTCACGATCCATGCTACAGCGATGTGATTATCATTGGCGGTGGCGCAACCGGCGCCGGCATCGCACGCGACTGTGCCCTTCGCGGCTTAAGCGTCACGCTTCTGGAGCGCCACGATATCGCCACCGGCGCGACGGGGCGTAACCACGGCCTGCTGCACAGCGGCGCGCGGTATGCGGTCACCGACGGTGAATCCGCGCGCGAATGTATCGCTGAAAACCAGATCCTCAAGCGTATCGCCCGACACTGCATAGAGCCAACCGACGGCCTCTTTATTACCCTTCCCGAAGATGACCTTGCCTTTCAGTCAACCTTTATAACCGCCTGTACTGCAGCGGGCATTCAGGCTGAGGCTATGGATCCGGCGCTGGCCCGGCGGCTGGAGCCGTCGGTGAACCCGACGCTGATCGGCGCGGTGAAGGTGCCTGACGGCACCGTCGATCCGTTCCGCCTGACCGCCGCCAACATGCTGGACGCCCGCGAGCATGGCGCGCGCATTCTGACCGGACATGAAGTGACCGGGCTTATCCGCGAGGGTCATCGCATCTGCGGCGTGCGGGTGTTTGATACGCAGTATAACGAGCACAGCGAGCTGCACGCCGCCGTGGTGGTCAACGCGGCGGGGATCTGGGGCCAGCGCATCGCGGAATACGCCGATTTATCCATCCGCATGTTCCCGGCCAAAGGTTCGCTGCTGATCCTTGACCACCGCATCAATAACCACGTCATCAACCGCTGCCGCAAACCGTCTGACGCCGACATTCTGGTGCCGGGCGACACCATTTCGCTCATCGGTACGACGTCAACGCACGTTGACTACAGTGACATTGACGTCAACCGGGTCACAGCCGAAGAAGTAGATATTCTGCTACGCGAAGGGGAAAAGCTGGCGCCGGTGATGGCGCAGACGCGTATTCTGCGCGCCTACGCGGGCGTGCGTCCCCTTGTCGCCAGCGATAACGATCCGAGCGGACGTAACGTCAGCCGGGGCATCGTGCTGCTCGATCACGCCGAGCGCGACGGCATGGACGGGTTTATCACCATTACCGGCGGCAAGCTGATGACCTACCGGCTGATGGCCGAGTGGGCGACCGATGCCGTCTGCCGCAAGCTCGGAAATACCGAACCGTGCGTTACCGCAGAACAGCCGTTGCCGGGATCGCGCCAGTCTACCGAAAAAACGCTGCAAAAAATCATCTCCCTGCCCGCGCCGCTGCGCGGTTCGGCCATCTACCGCCACGGCGACAGAACGCCGCAGTGGCTCGGTGAAGGACGACTGAGCCGCAGCCTGGTGTGCGAGTGCGAAGCCGTTACCGCAGGCGAAGTGCAGTACGCGGTAGAGAACCTGACGGTCAACAGCCTGTTGGATCTCCGCCGCCGCACCCGCGTCGGAATGGGGACCTGTCAGGGCGAGCTGTGCGCCTGCCGTGCCGCCGGGCTGCTGCAGCGTTTTCATACCACCACCGCCACCCAGTCGCTCGATCAGCTCAGCACGTTTTTGAACGAGCGCTGGAAAGGCATTCAGCCTGTCGCCTGGGGCGATGCCCTGCGCGAAAGCGAATTTACCCGCTGGGTCTATCAGGGGCTTTGCGGCCTGGAGAAGGAGCAACACGATGAAATTTGATACCGTAATCGTCGGCGGCGGGCTGGCAGGCTTGCTCTGCGGCATCAAACTCACGAAGCAGGGGCTGCGCTGCGCCATTATCACCCGCGGCCAGAGCGCCCTGCACTTCTCGTCGGGATCGCTGGATCTGGTGGACGAAGCGTACCGCGACAGGCTGCCGCCGGAGCACCCCTATCACCTGGTTGGCGCGCAGCATATTGACCGCTTTGCGCTGGAAGCCGAAGCGCTGCTGGCGGGCTGCGGCGCGCGTCTGAAGGGAAGCGCCAGGCAAAATCACCAGCGCATCACACCGCTCGGCACCCTGCGCTCCGCGTGGCTCAGCCCGGAGGAAGTCCCCGTGGCCCCCGTCAGCGCGGGACGAGTGCGGGTGGTGGGTATTAGCGGCTTTCTGGATTTTCAACCCCATCTCGCGGCGGCCTCGCTCTGTCGCCAGGGCATCAACGCCGACACGGCAGAAATAGAGCTGCCCGAGCTGGATATCCTGCGCGATAACCCGAGCGAGTTTCGCGCGGTGAATATCGCCCGTTTTCTGGATAACGAGGACAAATGGCCGCTGCTGTATGACGCGCTCAGGCCGCTCGGTGAAACCTGCGATGCTCTGTTAATACCCGCCTGCTTTGGTTTAAACGACAACCGGCTCTGGCGCTGGCTCTCGGATCGTCTGCCCTGCACGCTCGGTTTACTGCCGACGCTTCCCCCTTCCGTAACCGGCATTCGTCTGCACACCCAGCTTCAGCGCCAGTTTGTTGCGCAGGGCGGCGTGTGGATGGCGGGTGACGAGGTGAAAAAAATCACCCTGACCGACGGCGCGGTGAGCGAAATCTGGACGCGCAACCACGAGGATATTCCGCTTCGCGCCCGCTATACGGTGCTGGCGAGCGGGAGCTTCTTCAGCAACGGGCTGCTGAGCAGCCGGGAGGGCATCCGGGAAGCGATTATGGGGCTGGATGTGCGGCAAACCGCTTCCCGCGCGGACTGGTATCAGTGTGATTTCTTCACGCCGCAGCCCTGGCAGCAGTTTGGCGTAATTGTCGATAACCGGCTACATCCACAGCTTTCCGGTATGCCCGTCGGTAATCTTTTTGCCATCGGCTCGCTGCTGGGCGGATACGATCCGATCCCCCAGGGATGCGGCGGCGGGGTTTGCGCCGTCACGGCGCTGTATGTAGCCGAGCAGATTATCCAGCGCGTGGAGGCTGAACAATGAACGATACCCGTTTCGAAAGCTGCATTAAATGCACGGTCTGTACCACCGTCTGCCCGGTCAGCGGCGTAAACCCGCGCTACCCTGGGCCAAAGCAGGCCGGGCCGGACGGCGAGCGCCTGCGCCTGAAGGACGGCAGGCTGTACGACGAGGCGCTGAAATACTGCATCAACTGCAAGCGCTGCGAGGTCGCCTGCCCGTCGGACGTGAAAATCGGCGACATCATCCAGCGCGCCCGGGCGCGCTACAGCACGCAAAAGCCGACACTGCGCGATGCGATCCTGAGCCATACCGATCTGATGGGCAGCGTCTCCACGCCGTTTGCCCCGCTGGTGAATGCCGCAACCTCACTCAAGCCGGTGCGTCAGCTGCTGGATGCCACGCTTAAAATAGACCATCACCGCAGCCTGCCAAAATATTCTCACGGCACCTTCCGTCGCTGGTATAAAACCGTCGCGGAGCAGCAGGCGCAGTACGACGATCGGGTAGCCTTTTTCCACGGCTGCTATGTGAACTACAACCATCCGCAGCTGGGAAAAGACCTGCTGAAGGTGCTGAACGCTATGGGAACCGGCGTACAGCTGCTTAGAAAAGAGAAGTGCTGCGGCGTGCCGCTGATTGCCAACGGGTTTACCGATAAAGCGCGCAGGCAGGCCAAAAGCAACGTCACCTCCCTGCGCGAAGCGATTGTCGATAAAGGCATGCCGGTGCTGGCGACGTCGTCCACCTGCACCTTCACCCTGCGCGATGAGTATCCGCACCTGCTGGACGTGGAAAACGCCGGACTGCGCGAGCACATCGAGCTGGCGACGCGCTTCCTCTGGCGCAAGCTGGACAGCGGAAAGACGTTGCCGCTGGGAACATTGCCGCTGAAGGTGGTCTATCACACCCCGTGTCATATGGAGAAAATGGGCTGGTCGCTCTATACGCTGGAGCTGCTGCGGTTAATTCCGGGGCTGGAGCTGACGGTGCTGGATTCGCGCTGCTGCGGCATCGCAGGCACCTACGGCTTTAAGCGTGAAAACTACGAAACCTCGCAGGCAATTGGTGCCCCGCTGTTCCGCCAGATTGAAGAGAGCGGCGCGGATATCGTGGTGACGGACTGCGAAACCTGTAAATGGCAGATTGAGATGTCCACCAGCAAGCGCTGCGAACATCCGATTACCCTGCTGGCGAAAGCGCTGGGCTGAACGTTGCCGGGGCGAGAGGCCCCGGCACAGGCATTACTCAACGAACAGCGACTCGACAACGTTAATCCAGCCGTGCTCGCTGGCGACCTCTTTGCCGTTGAGCCAGCGGCGCAGCATATTCAGCGCCATCATGGCGCACACCTCCTGACGCACCGCCAGGCTGTGGCGGGTGATGCTCATTTTTACCCGCAGCGCCCAGGTGCCTTCCGGCGTCGCCAGCGCGAAGTTGAGGTAGTCCTCATCCAGCCCGCCGACAAACAGCGCCAGACCGGCAAAATGCTTCACCCTTCTTTCGGAAGCCCAGCGGGCGGTTTGCGCCAGGGTCTCCTGCTGAAACGGCACCACTTCGCTGGCGAGCAGCGGCGCGTTGACGCGCGACAATTGCAGCGCCAGCAGGCCACCGGTGAACTGCTCGCTTAAGGTCACGCTGAGCTGGCGAGTCTGCAGATGTTTTGCAATCTGCTCAGGCAACCCTTCCGTCCCTTCAAAAATCAGGCTTTCGCCCGCCACGCGCTGCACCTCAGGCCACAGGGCCAGCATCGCCTCTTTCTGCGTGGCCGGTCCTGTTAATTTGAGTTCGATGATCGGCATAGAGGAGCGATAGCCCATGGAGACGCCCGGCGGCAGCGGAAGGTGGTCAAGGCTCTGGGCCAGATCGCTTTCCGAGCGGCCAAAGGTGGTCAGGCGCAGGCACAGCGGAGGATCAGGCAGGGTAAAACGCTGGCGAAGGCGCGGCAGGATCTGCTGCTCAACCATCACCTTAAATTCGGAAGGCACGCCCGGCGTGAAGAACATCAGGCAGCGGTTCAGCTGCATGGCAAACCCGCAGGCGGTACCGACCGGGTTATCAACCAGCTCGGCGCTGGCGGGAATTTCAGCCTGCTTGCGGTTGCTGGGAGCCATAACGCGTCCACGTTCGGAGAAGAAGCGTTCCATCTGCGAAAGCCACGCCTCGTGCAGCACCAGCCCTTCGCCCTTTGCGGTCGCGGCGGCCAGCGCGCTGAGATCGTCACCGGTGGGGCCGAGCCCGCCATTCACGATCAGCACGTCGCACTGTTCGCTACGCTCGCGCAAAATGCTGACCAGGGACTCAAGGTTGTCTCCTACCGTATTGCGGCGCGTTAACGGTAATCCTTGCTCAAAGAAAAGATCGGCAAGCCAGGCAGCATTGGTATCAATAATCTGTCCGTGCAGCACTTCGTCGCCGGTGGATAACATCTCCACGTTAATCATTGTGTTCTCCCGCTTATTTGGTCAAAACACTATAGCGCAAACGCGGGGTGGAGATGAGAGAAACTGGCGCGACGGAACGCCGCGCCGGAACGATTAGAAGCCTGCGCTCACGCCCACGTACGGGCCGTCAGCCAGCGCGTTATCGCGGTTGCCGTCTTTACCGGCCAGATTCAGATAACGGTAGCCCGCTTCGATGGTAATCGGACGCATGATGGTCCAGCGCGCACCGGCGTTGGCTTCTTCATAGCTGTCGATGCCGCTGGAGAGGGAATCCGGAGAGTAGTAGTACTCGCCAAACAGGCCGAAGCTGTCGCCAATTTTCCACTGCAGGCCGCCGCCCACAGCCGCCGCATACCCTTCATCACCGTCATTTGGGTTGGTGTAGATACCTTTACCGCCAACGGTGGCCAGGAATGGGCCAAGAGGAATATTCAGACCGAGGCCGAGGCTTGCCGCGTCGCCATCGTCATCGTTGTGCGTCCAGCCGCCGGTCATTGCCAGACCGGAGGTGTCAGTACCCATGCCAAAACCGAGGTGGGTATAGTCCTGACCCGCCGAACCATTAATGCTAATGGCGTTAGCCGCCGCAGATACAACCATCAGGCCGAGGCCCAGTAATGCCACTTTTTTCATTGTCGCGATCCTGCATAATTATAGAGAAGTCCCCAAAACCGCGAGATTTTAACCTGAGTCTGCGGGGGATCAAGCACTCTGCGTGCGGCGGACAGGAAGATTGTAACGATTTGAAACCCCCGGCTTTTTTACGTAAGCAGCAGAAAGCGCATTTTGACGCAAAGGCCACCCAGCGTTTCGCTGCGAGTCAGCTGCAAATGGCTGCGGTGCAGCCGGGCGATATCCCCCGCCAGCGCCAGCCCAATCCCGGAACCGGCGGCGTTCCCGACGTTGTCCAGACGGTGGAAAGGCTGCATCGCCTGATAGATCTGATCCTCTTCAATGCCGGGGCCGCTGTCCTCAACGCTCAGCTCAACGGCGCCGCTATCCACGCGCAGGTATACGGTCACGGTCCCGCCTGCAGGCGTATATTTAATCGCGTTCTCCAGCAGGTTGGCGCACAGCTCGCCCAGCAGAACGTCATCGCCTTCGATCGTGACCGGCTGCTGTACACCGTCATATCCTAAATCAATCGCCTTGCTCCGCGCCTGCGCCAGCCGGGAAAAGCAGCAGTTCTGCACCACCTGAACCAGATCCACAGGCGTAAAATGACGATCCCCCTGCTCTTTTCCCTTCACCGCTGAAAGCTGCAGCAGCCGCTCGGTGAGCACGATAGTGTCGTCCAGGGTGACATTCATTGCCCGCAGACTCTCCTGCCACAGGGCGGGATCCTGACGCGCGAGGGCGACGGAGACCTGGGTTTTAAGCACCGCCAGCGGCGTTTTGAGCTGGTGCGACGCATCCGCGTTAAAGCGTTCCTGACGCGAAAGCACGCCGCGCAGCCGGTCGATATAGCGGTTAAAGGCGACTATCAGCAGCCGGGTCTCGGACCAGGGCAGCAGCTCCGGCAGCGGTGCGAGCAGGCCCGGCTCGCGCCGCACCATCAGTGACGAAAGCTGGCGCATTGGGCGCAGCACGCGGCGCAGCAGCCATGCGGTCAGCACCAGCGTCAGCAGCACCAGCAGCCCCTGTGAAACCCAGGATGAAAAGAGCAACTGGCTGGCGAGATAGCGGCGGGACTGGAGCGTCTCGGCGACGTAAATCTCCGCCATGCCAAAAACATTATCTTCATTTACGGGCTGCAGCAGGCGCGCCACCCGAATCGCCTGGCCGCGATATTCGGTGTGGTAAAACCAGGCCAGCGCCGGATAGAGCGTGGTGCGCGACGTCGCAGGCGGCATCTTCGGCAGATCGTCATAGCCGGAGATCACCCGTCCGTCGGGGTCGACCACCTTATAGTAGAGCCGGTCGTTCATGTTGAGCTCAAAGCTGTCGAGCACCACCCAGGGCACGTCCACCGCCAGCCTGCTGTTGCGCACCTCCAGCCGCTCGGAGATGGTGCGGGCAGAGGATAACAGCGTGCGATCGTAGGCCTGCGTGGCCGCCTGCAGCGCGCTAACGTAGCTGTTAAAGGCCGACAATCCCCACAGCAGCAGCAGCGGCAGGCCCAGGAAAAGCAGCAGCTGCAGATAGAGCGACTGCGGCTTAACCCACCTCATCGCCGCACTCCAGCACGTACCCAAGCCCCCGAAGGGTGGTTATCCGCACGCCGCTGCCGGTCAGCTTCTTACGCAGCCGGTGAATATAGAGATCGATGCTTTCAGGGCTGACGTCGTCGTTCAGGCTGAACACCTGGTCGAAAAGCTGCTGTCGTGAAACCGGACGGGTCCGGCGGTGCATCAGCACTTTCAGCAGGGAGAGCTCCCGCGGCGTCAGGGAAAGCGGTTCATCGCGCAGCAGGAAAAAGCCCTCGTCGTCATACTCCAGCTCCCCAAGGCGCTGGCGCTCCTGCGTTCGACCCTCGCTTCGGCGCAACAGGGCGCGCAAACGCGCGTCAAGCTCCTCCAGCTCAAACGGTTTTGGCAGATAGTCATCTGCCCCGGCGTTCAGTCCCTTCACCCGATCCGCCACGTTGCTGCGGGCGGTAAGAAACAGCACCGGCAGCGTCTGCCCTCTTTTTCTGAGGCGGTGGACCACTTCCAGGCCGTCAAAACCGGGCATGCCGATGTCCAGAATAGCGACCGCGTAGTTTTCACCCTGCAGCAGATGGTCGGCGGCACGTCCGTCGGAGACGCAGTCCACGGCAAAGCCTTCCTGCACCAGCGCTTTCTCCAGCCAGTGAGCCAGCTCACGATTATCTTCTGCGAGTAAGAGACGCATGTCACATCCTGTAAAGTTGGTGTCCCGTTGAAAGGGAAATGAAAGGTTATTGTTTTAACAATCACGCAACAGAACCGCTACAAGGTGGTTCACATAATCAGAAAAAAAGACCCGTACCCCCGGCGTGAGGATAAACGATGAAAAAACAATTACTTTCTACCCTTGCTGCAAACGTATTGCTGTTAAGTACCTCTGTCGTTCAGGCCCAGGACGCTCCGTCCCGTACCGAATGTATCGCCCCGGCCAAACCGGGCGGCGGTTTCGATCTCACCTGCAAGCTTATTCAGGTCAGCCTGCTGGAGACGAAGGCCATTGAGAAACCGATGCGCGTCACCTACATGCCAGGCGGCGTGGGCGCGGTGGCCTATAACGCGATTGTCGCGCAACGTCCGGCGGAAGCGGGAACGGTGGTGGCCTTCTCCGGCGGCTCGCTGCTGAACCTGTCGCAGGGCAAGTTTGGCCGCTACGGTGTGGACGACGTGCGCTGGCTGGCGACCGTCGGCACCGACTACGGAATGATTGCCGTGCGTGCCGATTCCCCGTGGAAATCCCTGAAAGATCTGCTGACCGCTATGGAAAAAGATCCGAACAGCGTGGTGATTGGCGCAGGGGCGTCTATCGGCAGCCAGGACTGGATGAAAGCGGCCCTTCTCGCCCAGCAGGCGAAGGTTGACCCGCACAAGATGCGCTACGTGGCCTTCGAGGGCGGCGGCGAACCGGTCACGGCGCTGATGGGCAACCACGTTCAGGCCGTTTCCGGCGATCTCAGCGAGATGGTGCCGTACCTGAGCGGGGATAAAATCCGCGTGCTGGCGGTCTTCTCGGAAAACCGTCTGCCGGGCCAGCTGGCGAACGTCCCGACCGCCAAAGAGCAGGGTTATAACCTGGTCTGGCCGATCATCCGCGGCTTCTTCGTCGGGCCAAAAGTGACCGACGCCGAGTACCAGTGGTGGGTCGACGTGTTCAACAAGCTCCAGCAGACGGAAGAATTTAAGAAACAGCGCGATCTGCGCGGACTGTTTGAGTTTAACCTGACCGGTAAGCCACTGGATGAGTACGTCAAAAAACAGGTGAATGACTACCGCGAACAGGCGAAAGCCTTTGGCCTGGCGAAATAACCGGAGGCGCTATGAGCGATCGTATTTTTGCCGGGATATGGCTGCTGCTCTGCGTTGGCGGGATGTTTGTCGCCTGGCAGATCCACAGCGAATACAGCTATGAACCCGTGGGACCCCGTCCCTTCCCGATGGGCATCGTCGGCCTGATGCTGCTCTGCTCGGTGGCGCTGCTGCTTCGCCACCCGGATACCGTCGAGTGGCCGCCGCGTCGCATTCTGCAGCGTCTGCTGGTGATGGTGATTGTCCTGCTGATGTATGCCTGGGGCTTTGAGTGGCTCGGCTTCCCGGTGGCGACCGCCATTCTGACGATGGTCATCGGCATGCTGTTTAACGCCACCCTCCCCGCGGCGGGGATCTCTGGCGTGGTGATGGGGATTTTACTGTGGTACGCCTTTGACCGCCTGCTGGACGTGACGTTACCGCTCGGCGCCTGGCTTAATTAACGGAGCACGCTATGGATACCTGGATTTACCTCTCGCAGGGGTTCGCCGTGGCGATGACCCCGGAAAACCTGGTGATCGCCCTGATCGGCTGTTTCGTGGGCACGATTGTCGGCCTGCTGCCGGGCCTTGGGCCGATCAACGGCGTGGCGATTTTACTCCCGCTGGCGTTTGCCCTGCATCTGCCTGCGGAATCGGCGCTGATCCTGCTGGCAACGGTCTATATCGGCTGTGAATATGGCGGACGCATTTCGTCGATCCTGCTTAACGTGCCGGGGGATGCGGCGGCGATCATGACCGCGCTGGACGGCTACCCAATGGCGCGGCAGGGACGCGGCGGCGTGGCGCTCTCCATCTCTGCGGTCAGTTCATTCTTTGGCTCACTGATTGCCATTGGCGGCATCATTCTGTTCGCTCCTGCGCTGGCCCAGTGGTCGCTGGCGTTTGGTCCAGCAGAATATTTTGCCCTGATGGTGTTCGCCATTGCCTGCCTCGGCAGCATGATGGCGCAAAATCCGCTGAAGTCGTTTTTATCCGCGCTGATTGGCTTAGGGTTAGCCACCGTCGGCGTGGATGCCAACACCGGGGTCTATCGCTTTACCTTCGACAGCGTTCACCTGTCCGATGGCGTGCAGTTCATTGTCGTCGTGATCGGTCTGTTCTCTGTCTCTGAGATCTTACTGATGCTGGAGCATACCAGCAGCGGGCAGACGCTGGTGCGCAAAACCGGCCGAATGCTCTTTAGCGCTAAAGAGGGCGCACAGTGCATTGGTGCCACGCTGCGCTCGTCGGTGATTGGCTTCTTCGTCGGCATTCTGCCGGGCGCCGGGGCCACTATCGCCAGCGCCATCACCTACATGACCGAGAAGAAGCTCAGCGGCAATAGCGACAGCTTTGGTAAAGGCGATATTCGCGGCGTCGCCGCGCCTGAGGCGGCCAATAACGCCTCGGCCTGCGGCTCGTTTATCCCGATGCTGACCCTGGGCGTGCCGGGATCCGGCACCACGGCGGTGATGATGGGCGCGCTGACGCTCTATAACATTACGCCCGGCCCGGCGATGTTTACCGAGCAGCCTGATATTGTCTGGGGGCTGATTGCCGCGCTGCTGATCGCCAACGTCATGCTGCTGGTGATGAATATCCCGCTGATTGGGCTGTTCACCCGCATGCTGACGATTCCGCTGTGGTTCCTGGTGCCCGCCATTGCCGCCGTCTCTGCGGTGGGGGTTTACGCGGTGCACAGCACCACGTTTGACCTGGTGCTGATGGTGGTCCTCGGCGTGTTCGGCTACATCCTGCGAAAAATGCACTTCCCAATGTCTCCGCTGATTTTGGGCTTTGTGCTGGGTGAGATGCTGGAGCAGAACCTGCGCCGCGCCCTGTCCATCAGCAACGGTAATGTGTCGATACTGTGGGACAGCAGCGTCGCGAAGGTTCTGTTAGCGCTCGCGGTCATGGTGATTGTGGTGCCGCCGGTGTTGCGCCTGCTGCGTCGTCGCCAGCGCAAACCGGAGCCGGATATCGGCTAACTATACGGACAGCTGGGCATTGACCCACTGCTTTAACGCCTGGCGGGAGATCTTAATCCCGCCATTTTTTAGCTCAGCCGGCAGCACCAGCCAGTGAACGGGCTGCTCAAAGCGCGCCAGCCTGCCCTGTACCCAGGTCGGGAAACGGGTGATATCCGTTCCCGGCTCGCACTCCACCACCGCCACCGGACGCTGTCCAAACTCGGCGTCATCCAGCGGGACGATAAACACCTGGTTAATCTGCGGATGCGCGGCGATAACGCGCTCCAGCGATTCCGGCTGGATCCCCTCTCCACCGCTGAAAAAGAGATTGTCCATGCGGCCTAAAATCGTCAGACGGTCGCCATGCCATTCCCCGCGATCGCGAGTGGCAAACCAGCCCTGCGCGTTGGTCAGCGGTATCAGCGCGCCGTCCCGCCAGTAGCCGGAAGCCATGCTCTGCGCTTTGATCCAGACTTCACCGTTAACAACCTGCACCTCTCTGCCCGGCAGCGCACGGCCCACGTCCGGATCGCCGTCAGCCTCTTTTGCGCAGACGGTAGAGGCAAACTCGGTGAGGCCATAGCCGCAGTACGTTCGAACGCCCTGTTCCCGGGCCTTTTGCGTCAGCGTCACGGGAATGGCCGCCCCGCCGAGCAGCACCGCTTTCAGTGCGATGTGGCTTTCGCTATTGAGGAGACGCCAGAGCTGGGTCGGCACCAGCGAGGCGTGGGTGCAGCCGCGTAGCGCCTGCTCCAGCGGCTGCTTCTCGCGCACGGTTAAGCGCGCACCGGCATGCAGCCAGCGCCATAAAATCCCCTGGCCGGAAACGTGAAACAGCGGCAGCGAAAGCAGCCAGTCGTCGTTATCCCCGTAGGGCATCAGCGACAGCACGCCGCGGGCGCTGGCAAGATGGGCGGCGCAGGTATGCACCGCCGCCTTCGGCAGCCCGGTGGAGCCGGAGGTGAGCGTCATGGTGGCCAGCCGCGCCGGCTGCCACGCAGCGCAGTACGCATCCGCTGGCTCGCACATGCTCAGGCCATGAAGGCCGTCGTAGCTGCCGTCCAGCACCAGCGCAAAGCGCAGCGTCATCTGCGGGATCAGCACGTCGAGCAGCGGGCGCGGCAGCTGCGGATTTACGGGAAGAATACGTGCCCCGCACTGAAGCAGCGCCAGCCATGCCAGCAGCGTTTGCGGGTGGTTATAGGCCAGCAGCAGTACGCCGTCGCCCTCCGCCACGCCCTGCTGGTGAAATCCTGCCGCAAGGCGGTCGACACGCGCGCACAACTGCTGCCAGGTGAGCACGTCATCATTCAGCCTCAGGGCCTGTTTATCGGCAAAAAGCGCGCGCCAGTGACGCCAGGGCCAGTCGGTAAAACTCATAGCAACGGCTCCAGCGCCTCTGCGTCGAGGCACGGCAGCGTGCTGGCAGGCCACTTGCGGAGAAGCTGAGCCTGCATCAGGTTCAGCGTGTCGAGGCCGGGAACCGTGTCCGGCGTTAACCAGGCGGCAATGCGCGCCAGTTGGGTCAGCCCCAGGCTGGACTCTATCGACGAGCTGATCACCGCCGTCAGCCCCAGCGCGTGCGCCGCCGAGACCTGCTCGCGCACCTTCGCCAGGCTGCCGGTTAGCGTCGGCTTAATCACCACCGCGCTGACGCCGGGCTCGGCGACAAATTCAAAATCGTCCTCGCGCAGGCTTTCATCCCAGGCGATGGCGATCCCCGTTTCGCGGGCAAAGGCGCGCGAATCATCGCGGGTTTTGCACGGTTCTTCGAGGAAGGCAATGCGGCTGCGGTACGCCGGGTTGACGTACCTGGCGAACTGCTGCGCCTTAAGCGGCGTCCACGCGCGGTTGGCATCCAGACGCAGGTGCAGATCGGGGATTGCTTCCAGCAGCAGGTTGGCGACCATGCCGTCACGCACCGCTTCGTAGAGACCGACTTTGATTTTCGCCACTTTCTCGCCCGGCATGGCGGCGAGCAGCGCGAACAGCTCGTCCGGGTCGCCCGTGCAGAGCGGTGCCGCGCGATAGTTAGCCTCTTCCGGCAGTCTACCGTCCAGCTCCGCCAGCGCGCAGCTGATGCCAAAGGCGGCGGAAGGCGCGTCCGGTAATGCCGGGTTTGCGCCCTCACGCCACGCCTTTACCCACGTCAGCAATGCAGACTGCGCCTCATCCAGCGACTCCAGGCTAAAGCCCGGCAGAGGCGAAATCTCGCCCCAGCCTTCCCGCTCGCCCTGCTGCAAATGCACGAAGAAGCCGTCACGGGTTTTTAAACGCCGTTCACGCAGCACCACGCCCGCGTCCATCGGTATCTGCCAGCGGTAAACCTGCGCGCGACGCATTACGGGTTCCGTTTGTATTTGCTGAAGTCCGGCTGGCGTTTTTCGTTAAACGCGTTGCGTCCTTCCTGACCCTCTTCGGTCATGTAGAACAGCATGGTGGCGTTACCCGCCAACTCCTGCAGACCCGCCTGACCGTCACAGTCGGCATTAAGTGCCGCTTTCAGGCAACGCAGCGCCATCGGGCTGTTTTGCAGCATCTCTCGGCACCAGCGCACGGTCTCTTTTTCGAGATCGGCAAGCGGCACCACGGTATTCACCAGGCCCATATCCAGCGCTTCCTGTGCGTTGTACTGGCGGCACAGGAACCAGATTTCGCGGGCTTTTTTCTGCCCGACGATGCGCGCCATGTAAGAGGCACCCCAGCCGCCGTCGAAGGAGCCCACTTTCGGGCCGGTCTGGCCGAAGATGGCGTTTTCAGCTGCGATGGTCAGGTCGCACATCATGTGCAGCACGTGGCCGCCGCCGATGGAGTAGCCCGCCACCATCGCGACAACCGGTTTCGGGCAGGTGCGGATCTGGCGCTGGAAATCGAGGACGTTGAGGTGGTGCGTACCCGCATCGTCCTGGTATCCGCCGTAGTCGCCGCGCACCTTCTGATCGCCACCGGAGCAGAAGGCCTTCTCGCCTTCACCGGTCAGCACGATCACGCCGATACTGTCGTCGTAGCGCGCATCCGCCAGGGCCTGAATCATCTCTTTGACGGTCAGCGGACGGAAGGCGTTACGCACCTGCGGACGGTTGATGGTGATTTTGGCAATGCCGTCGGCGGATTTGTGGTAACGAATGTCGGTGTAGCCTTCGGAGCAGTCCTGCCATTCAACCGGCGCATAAAGCATGTGTTCATCAGGATAGATCATAGAGTGTCCTTTATTCGAAGACGCAGTATCTGGGCCAGACTCGCGGCAACCGCGTCGGGGTTTTCCCGGTGGGCGTTGTGTCCGGCGTTTGGAATCGCATGGCGAACGGCGTCCAGTTCAGCGGCCAGGGCCGCGAACTTCTGGTCACGTTCACCGTAGAGATAGTCAAAAGGGAAATTGCACACGCTAATCGCGGCACGCAAATCGGGCTGCACGGCCAGCGACGTTGCTTCGAGCATCTTCGCCAGCGTCGCGCCGTTGTTCTGGCTGCGCAGGGCGATAAGCGCCTTGCGCTGGTGGTCAGTGAGGGAAGCGAATACCGGCTGTTGATACCAGTCGGTAAAGACCTTTTCCAGCGGTTCGGTGCGAAAACGCGTCGTCCAGCGGCGGTCGGATATCCACCGCGCGTGACGCTCATCCTCATCCTGCAGGCCCGGATGTCCACCTTCAACGATCACCCCCAGCAGCCCCTTTGGCTGCTGGCAGGCATGAAACATCGCAATGCGGCCGCCGAGGGAGTACCCCACCAGCCAAAAGTTCAGTATGTTGTAACTAAGCAGGGTTCGGGTAAGCAACGTGCTCATCTCGTCGAACCCCGTCACGGCAATATTCCCGGACGCACCGTGGCCCGGCAGGTCAAGATAGAGCCGGGAATACTCGCCGAGTTGCTTCCCGACAGCCTGCCACTCGCGGCAGTCGCCGGAAAAACCGTGCAAAAAGACCAGCCAGGGATAGCCTGGTTTTCCGGCCTGCTGCACGCCCGAGAGGATCACAGCTGGCTCACCTGAGCCAGTAGGCTTTGCAGGGTCTGCGCGCCGTCGGCCTCGTTCACCACCAGCTCAATCAGCGTTGCGCCCGGCTGCTTCCAGGCGGTGCTTAACGCCGCTTCCAGCTGTTCCCAGCTTTCCGGGCGATGGTATTTCAGGCTGAACATCGCCGCGGCGTGTTCAAACTGCACGTTCTGCGGCATCAGGTAGAAGCGCTCGCGCTCGCTCTGGGGCGTTGGCAACAGGGAGAAAATCTGCCCGCCGTTGTTGTTGACCACAATCAGCACAAACGGCGCGGACGCCTGACGCAGTAGCGCCAGCGCGTTGAGATCGTAGAGCGCGGAGAGATCGCCCACGATCGCCAGCGTTGATTTCGCGCTGGCGCGTTGCACCCCCGCCGCCGTCGAGATCAGCCCGTCGATGCCGCTGGCACCGCGGTTGCTGTACACCGGGTAGCCCGCCGGCAGCTGCGAAAAGGCATCGATCAGCCGCACGACCAGGCTGTTGCCGACAAACAGCTGCCCCTGTTCTGGCAGGTATTGGCGAATACGGTGCGCCAGCCCGGCCTCGCTGAATGTCTCACAGCGCGCTTTGGTGATTTCCCACGCCTGACGCGACAGCTCAGGGATCGCCACCGCCCAGGGCTGACGTTTTTCCGCCGGGTGCAGTTCCAGCCAGCTATCAATTTTGCTCACCAGACGACGGCCGCGATGGTGCGCCGGGTCGAGCCGCCCTTCCAGCGCGTCCACCACCCAGTACTCTTCCGGCGTGCAGGTCGCCTGCCACTGCAGCAGACGTTTTCCGGTCAGGCTTGCGCCGATCTGGACCACAATCTGCGCCTGCGAAAGCTCAGTAACCGCTTTCGCGTTACCCAGCCAGAGATCGGCGCACGGCAGCGGCTGGCCGGTCTGGGAAAGCACGTCGCCAATCAGCGGCCAGCCGAGGGTTTGCGCCCATTCAGCGACCAGCCTGCCTTCGGCGGCGCTCATGCGCCCGGCGATGACCACACCTCGCTTCTGCCGCCAGAAGAACCAGTCGCGCTGTTTCGCGCTCTCAAGATGCGTCTGCTCGCGCAGCCACGGCTTTTCGCTCTGCCACCATTCGCCGAGCGACCGCTGCCAGTCAAGGCCGGTATCGTCCAGCTCGCCGTACAGCGGCTCGGCAAACGGGCAGTTGATATGCAGCGCCCCGCTGCGCAATGTCGCCATGGCGTGATCGACGGTGGAGACCAGCCAGCTTGCAGGAATATCCTGGGTGGGACGCGGTAACGAAACCGTCTGCGAAGGGTGCGTAGAAAAAAGTCCGGGCTGGCGAATAGCCTGATTGGCGCCGCAGTCGATTAGCTCAGGCGGACGGTCGGCCGTCAGCAGGATCAGTTTTTCACCGGTTAACCCGGCTTCAATCAGGGCCGGATAGAGGTTCGCCACGGCGGTACCGGAAGTGACAATCACCGCCACGGGTTCTTTGCTGACCTTCGCCAGCCCGAGCGCGAGATGCCCCAGACCTCGCTCGTCAAAGTGGGTGTGGTGAACAAACGCCCGGTTTTCAGCCGCCGCCAGCGTCAGCGGCGTTGAGCGAGAACCCGGTGCAATACACACGTGCCTGACGCCATGGCGCGTCAGGGCTTCAAGGATCACCGCCGCCCAGCGTCGGTTAAAAGAACTTACTGACATGAGATTGTCCGGTATCAAGAATGCGACACAGTATAAATAATAGAAAAAATTGGAATTTTGATATGAATCGGGATTGCGCGAATCAGTATTAATCCCTTAGGAGCAGAGAGCGCAATCCGGCGGCTTTGTTTTCGATCTCCTGCCACTCCTGCTCCGGGTCAGAGCCGCTGACAATGCCCGCTCCGGCGTAAAGCCGCAGAGCGTCTTCCTGTACGCGCGCCGAGCGCAGCGCCACGCAGAATTCGCTTTGTTCGGGGGATAAATACCCGGCCGAACCGGCGTACCACTCGCGGTTAAAGGGTTCAACGTGCTGAATAAACTCGCGCGCTGGCTGTCGCGGAAGCCCGGCAACCGCCGCCGTCGGCTGTAGCACGTGCAGGCACAGCTCATCGTCGGCCTGCTTGAGCTCGGTCCAGATACAGCGGCGTAAGTGCTGCACTTTGCGCAGGCGGACGACCTGAGCAGGCAACACCTCCAGCGTCTGCGTATGGTGTTGAAGACGCTGGCAGATATCTTCCACCACCAGCATATTTTCGCGCTGGTTTTTATCGTCATTCAGCAGCCACTCGCCCAGACGCTGCGCCTGTTTATCGTCAGTATGGCTGGCGACGGTGCCCGCCAGCGCTTCGGTGCGCAGCAGCTTGCCGCGCCGCCGCCAGAGACGCTCGGGCGTGGAGCCGAGAAACGCGTTGCTGGCGTCGAATATCATGCAGAAATGATAGCAGTTTAAATTCAGGGCGCGGCTGGCGGCCATCAGCGCGACGGGGTTAACGCGCTGTTTACACTGCAGGTCGGTTGCTCGGGCGAGAACGACCTTTTCGAAATCACCGCGTGCAATCGTCTCTGTCGCTTTGCCGATAAGGCTAAGCCATTGCGGTTTTTCCGGGTGATGGGTTTCGCGCTCAACCTGCACGGAGAGCGGACGGATCGGTCTGGCGGGGAGCAGTTGCTGTAAGAACGCCCGCGCGGTGTCGGCATCGTCCTCAAGCGAGCTGTCGCTCCACAGCTGCAGACGCAACGTGGCGTTGCCAGCGGTACGTCGCCACAGCAGACGCGGTAAAAAGAGGCTGCCCTGCTCCGGGTTAAACGCGTTCAGGCCGCAGATTCGGGTATCTTCAGGGGCATGTTGCGCACTTAAAAACTGCGAGGCTAACGCCAGAGAGGAGAATTGGACCACCGCTCCCAGCGCGGCCAGCTCTTCATCGCCGTTACGCTGTTGCCAGTAAAACTGGGGATAGCACTGCTGCTCGCCCAGCCAGGCGAGGGGATCGAAGGCATCGTTTAACGGGAAAGAGACGTCGAAATGACGCAGGCCGGATGTGGCAGGTAACGCTTGCGAAAGATGGCTACGCAATTGTTCCAGCGCGAGGAAAATCGAATTCACGCGAACCTCTCCCTGTTAAAACCTCATATTATACGGGGTACCATAAGAAATATCAGTACCCACGTATAGGGAGTGGTTAAACGGCTTAACGACGGGCCAGCAGCAGACCCAGCACCAGCCCTACGGCTGCGCCCACCCCAATGCCCTGCCACGGTTTTTCATGGACGTAATCATCGGCACGATAAACCGCTTTTTTGGCGCGGTAGTAGTAAGTATCAGACGCATGGCTGACGCGGTTTTTAACGTCGTGGAGCGCCTGCTCGGCACGGGCTTTCAGCTCGATATATTTCTGATCGGCAGGGTCGCCCGAGGAACGTAACACCTCTTCCAGCGTTTCACTCAGTAAGGTCAGGTCGTCGTCGATGCGGGTATCCCAGGATTGAAATGACATATTTTTCTCCATGTTAGTACACCAGTCCGCTAACTATAGACAACGACGCGCCATTACGCCTGTTTCGCTTCCCGCGCCATGCCGATGTGCGGAATACCGTCTTCGTCGTACACCTCGGTGACCGACATAAAACCGAAATGACCGTAGAAGGATTGCAGGTGCGCCTGCGCGCCCAGGTATAACGCCTTGTCCGGCCACTGTTTCTGGCATGACTCCAGCGTTTTTTCCATCAGCTGATAGCCCAGTTTCTCACCCCGCTCGTTACCGCTGATAATGACGCGGCCTATCACCACGGGCTCGACATCGTCCTCGCTTTTCAGAATCCTCGCATACGCCACCAGCTCGTTATCCTTCCAGCCGAGGATATGGCGGTTTTCGCCAACGAGGTCATCGCCGTCGATGTCCTGATACGGGCACGTCTGTTCAACCACAAACACTTCGCAGCGCAGTTTAAGCAGCGCGTAGAGCGAATGAACGGTGAGCTCACTATGATGTAAATCTTGCCACTGGATCATCTCTTTCTCCTTCCTGGGGTTCACCACGTTATACTAAACCCCTCCCCGTTCGGCAAAGGGCTGATTGCGTTATGGAACTGATTTTTCTGGGTACGTCCGCTGGCGTGCCAACCCGCTCACGAAACGTGACGGCAATTCTGCTGGATCTTAAGCACCCCACCCGCGGCGGGCTGTGGCTGTTTGACTGCGGTGAAGGGACGCAGCATCAGCTGCTGCACACCGCGTATCACCCCGGCAAGCTGGATAAAATTTTTATTACTCACCTGCACGGCGACCATCTGTTTGGCCTGCCGGGCCTGCTGTGCAGCCGCTCCATGGCCGGCAACGCCAATCCGCTGACGATTTACGGGCCTGCGGGTGTGCGTGAATTTGTTGAAACCACGCTGCGCCTGAGCGGATCGTGGACGGATTATCCGCTGGAGATCGTTGAGATTAGCGAAGGCCTGGTTTTCGATGACGGTGATTATAAGGTGAGCGCGCAGCCGCTGAATCATCCCGTTGAGTGCTATGGCTATCGCATTGAAGCGCATGACAAACCCGGCGCGCTGGACGCCGCCGCGCTGATGGCCGCTGGCGTAAAGCCCGGACCGCTGTTCCAGCGACTCAAACAGGGCGAGAGCGTTACGCTGGAGGACGGGCGCACGATCGACGGCCAGGATTATCTCGCCGCGCCCGAGCCGGGCAAGAAGCTGGCTATCTTTGGCGACACGGCCCCGTGCCCTGCCGCCCTTCAGCTTGCCCAGGGCGTGGACGTGATGGTGCATGAAGCCACGCTGGAAACAGCGATGGAAGAGAAAGCCAACAGCCGGGGGCATAGCTCCACGCGTCAGGCGGCACAGCTTGCCCGTGACGCGGGCGTCGGGAGGCTCATCGTTACCCACGTCAGCTCGCGCTACGACGCGCGGGGCTGTGCAGGCCTGCTCGCAGAGTGCCGCGCGCTGTTCCCGGAATGCGAGCTGGCCGAAGATTTCGCTAAGGTCAGCGTTTAGCCCTTCATTTTTCTCTCAGAATGCCGATAACGATTAAAAGGTCAGCATTTCTCTCGAGGGTAGAATGGATAATTTCCAGAAAGATATTGATGACAGGGCGAATCTGACCCTGTCGAACCGTTTTGAACTGTTGCTGTTCCGTCTTGGCACCTCTCTGAACGAAAATAAATCCGAGCTGTTTGGCATTAACGTCTTTAAGCTGCGTGAAATTGTGCCGATGCCGGAATTCACAAAACCCGCCGGGATGAAATCACCGCTGATGGGGATGGTGAATATTCGCGATCAGGTGATCCCGGTGATCGATCTGGCCGCCGTGGCGGGCTGTAAGCCTACCACCGGGCTTAACATCCTGCTTATCACCGAATATGCCCGCAGCGTGCAGGCCTTTGCCGTGGAGTCGGTTGAGAACATCATGCGTCTGGACTGGAAGCAGGTGCACGCGGCGGAAACCGCCGTCAGCGGCCGCTATATCACCAGCATTGCCTGCCTGGATGAGAAAACGGATACCAACGATCTGGCGATGGTGCTGGACGTTGAGCAGATCCTGTATGACATCACCCCGGCCAACCACGATCTGCACGCCACCAATCTGAAAACCACCAAGTTCAACATCAAGCCAGGCGCAGTCGCGATTGTGGCGGAAGATTCCAAAGTGGCGCGTTCGATGCTGGAGAAAGGTCTGCAGGCGATGGAGATCCCGGCGCAGCTGCACATCACCGGTAAAGACGCGTGGGAAAAAATTGGCGTGCTGGCCGCACAGGCGCAGGCTGAGGGCGTGCCGATCACCGATAAGATCGCTCTGGTGCTGACCGACCTCGAAATGCCGGAGATGGACGGATTTACGCTGACGCGCAAAATCAAAACCGACCCGGTTCTGAAGGATATTCCGGTGGTGATCCACTCCTCCCTTTCCGGCAACGCTAACGAAGATCATATTCGCAAGGTGAAGGCGGACGGATACGTGGCGAAGTTTGAGCTGAACGAGCTGTCGTCGGTGATTGAGGAAGTGCTGGACCGCTCAATGAAGAAGATTGACGGGCCGTTGATTAGCCGGAAGCAGCTGGCTTAGGTCCTGTGCGGGCTGGTGCCCTCACCCCATCCCTCTTCCACAGGGAGAGGGCGCAAACCATAAAAAACCCGCCGAGGCGGGTTTTTTGTTTTTTACATTAATGGCATCGCTCGCTGCACGATATCAATCAGCGGCTGCGGATAGATACCGAAGATCAGCACCAGCAGCGCGGAGATAAGCACCACGATACCACCGGCGCTGTACTGCCAGTTGCCTGGAGCATCGCGGTTGAGCTGCTGAGGCGCGCTCAGGTACAGGCTCACGGCCACACGCAGGTAGTAGTACAGGCCAATCGCGGAGCCGATAACGACACCGGCAGTCAGCCACCACAGGTGCGCCTGCACACCGACGGCCAGCACGTAGAACTTACCGATAAAGCCCAGCGTCATCGGGATACCCGCCAGAGAGAGCATCATCACGGTCATTACGGCGGACAGAATTGGACGGTGCCAGAACAGACCACGGTAGGAGAACAGTGAATCGGCATCCGGACCACGGTACGGGCTGGACATCAGGCTCACCACGCCGAAGGCGCCGAGGCTGCTGAACAGGTAACCGGCCAGATACACGCCTACGGCTTCCATCGACATCTCACCGCTCTGCAGCGCAATCAGCGCCACCAGCAGGTAGCCCAGATGAGAGATGGACGAGTAGCCCAGCAGACGCTTGATGTTGGTCTGACTCAGCGCCATCAGGTTACCGAAGATGATGGAGACGAACGCGATGATGCCCAGCACCACGCGAACGGCTTCACTATCACCCACCGGCGCGTACAGGAACAGACGCATGACCACACCGAAGATAGCGATTTTGCTCGCCGTCGCCAGGAAGGTCGACACCGGAGCAGGCGCCCCCTGGTATACGTCTGGTGTCCACAGGTGGAACGGAACCAGAGAGAGCTTGAAGCCGAGGCCAACGATCATCATGCCCAGACCCGCCAGCAGCAGCGGCTCATGGAGCATGCCGTCGCCGAGGCTCTTGCCGAGCGCCATGAAGGAGAGGTTACCGGACTGTGCGTACAGCAGCGCAATACCAAACAGCAGGAAGGACGACGCGGCAGCAGACAAAATGGTGTACTTGATGCTCGCTTCCAGAGAGCGCTTCTGACGGAAGGCGTAACCAATCAGGCCGAACAGCGGCAGAGAGATCAGCTCAATACCGAGGAACAGCGCGGCCAGATGGTTGGCATTCGCCAGCAGAATGCCGCCCAGCGCGGCAATCAGTACCAGCAGGTAAAACTCTTCTTTGTTGTCGTTGTAGCCTTCGAGCCACGGGTAAGCAAAGGTACAGGTTGCCAGGCTCGCCAGCAGCACCAGCCCGGTATACAGCATGGCGTAACCGTCAACGCGCATCAGCGGGGTGACGTCCATCGCCCCGCCCTGGCCAACAAACCAGAGTGAGACTAACGCGGCATTCAGGCCGATGACCGACAGCGTGGCATTCAGGAAGTGATTGCGTCGCCACGCAATGGAGAGCATCACAACCACCACCGTCAATCCGACGATCAGCAGCGGTAGCAGCGCGATCAGTTGTTGTGGAGTTATTGTCATGGCGAATTACGGCCTTGTAGTAGAAACAGAATTAACAAACCACTGCTGGATATTGCCCATCGCGCTGTGCGAGGTATCCAGAATCGGCTGCGGGAAGAAGCCCAACAGCACCAGCAGTACGACCAGCAGCAGGATGATGAACAGCTCACGCAGCGACATCCCCGGCAGTTCTTGTGCAGCAATTTCGCTCTTCGCTTTACCGAAGTAAGCGCGGTGCAGCATCGCCAGCGAGTACACGGAAGCGAGCACCAGACCAAAGGTGGAGATCACGGTAATCACCGGTACCACTTTGAAGCTGCCGAACAGAATCATGAATTCGCCGACGAAGTTACCGGTACCCGGCATCCCCAGGGTAGCCACCGCGAAGAACATGGACAGCGCTGGCAGCCATTTAATTTTGCTCCACAGACCACCCATCATACGCATGTCGCGGGTATGCAGACGTTCGTACAGCTGGCCGCACAGGATGAAGAGACCGGCTGCGGACAGACCGTGCGCAATCATCTGGATCACCGCGCCCTGGTACGCCAGCTGGCTGCCGGTGTAGATAGCAATCAGCACGAAGCCCATGTGGGAAACGGAGGTATAAGCAATCAGACGCTTGATGTCGTATTGCGTGAAGGCCATCCAGGCACCGTAGAAGATACCGATCACACCCAGCCACATGGCAATCGGTGCGAACTCCGCGGAGGCATTCGGGAACAGCGGCAGTGCGAAACGCAGCAGACCGTAGGCCGCCGTTTTCAGCAGGATGCCCGCCAGGTCAACGGAACCCGCCGTTGGTGCCTGAGAGTGCGCGTCTGGCAGCCAGCCGTGCAGAGGAACCACCGGCATTTTCACCGCGAAGGCAATGAAGAAGCCCAGCATCAGCAGGTATTCAACGCCGTGTGACATCGGGGTCTTCAGCAGGTCTTCATAGTTGAAGGTCCAGGTGCCGGTTGCGTTGTGATGAACGAACACCAGCGCCAGAATGGCAATCAGCATTACCAGACCGCTCGCCTGGGTATAGATGAAGAACTTGGTTGCCGCCGTGATACGCGTTTTACCGTCGGACGCCTTGTGGCCCCACAGCGCGATCAGGAAGTACATCGGCACCAGCATCATCTCCCAGAAGAAGAAGAACAGGAACATGTCGATGGCAAGGAACACGCCGATCACGCCGCCCAGGATCCACATCAGGTTCAGGTGGAAGAAGCCCTGGTATTTTTCGATTTCTCGCCAGGAGCAGAGTACCGCCAGAACGCCGAGCAGACCGGTCAGCACCACCATCAGCAGCGACAGACCGTCAATCGCCAGGTGGATCGTAATGCCGAAACGCGGGATCCACGGCAGGATGAACTCAGACTGCCACTGCGGAATGCCCGCAGACTGGGTCAGTGAGTAACCGCCCTGCAACCACAGTTGCAGGCCAAGCGCGAGCGTCAATCCCATCGTGATCAGCGCGATCCAGCGCGGCATCTTCACGCCAAAGCGTTCGGTCTGCCAGCACAGGAAGCCGCCGATGAAGGGAATTAATATTAGCCAGGGTAGTAACATGGCGATTTACATTCCTTTTTAAGGCCCCCAGCAGGGGCCTGATTTTCAACGAATTCGAATAAAATTCACTTAACGATCAACGCAATACCATCAGCAGCGCCAGCACCACAACCGCACCGATGCTCATGGACGCCACATACCAGCGCAGGTAACCGTTCTCGCTGTACAGCAGGCCTTTACCTGCAAAGCGGGAGAGGATCGCCGGGATGTTCATCAGGCTGTTCAGCGGGTCGCGCTTCAGCAGCCACGCAACGCCCAGGAACGGCTTAACGAAGATCATGTCGTACAGCCAGTCGAAGCCCCACGCGTTGTACCACCAGGTGCCCAGCAGGCGGCCCGGCGCACTGTTGGCCACGGCAGTGACCAGCGTACGTTTGCCCAGCCACAGCCATGCCGCAATCAGGATACCCGCGATAGCGACCACACCGGAGGTGATTTCAAGCGTCAGAACGCGACCGTGCTCAAGCTCGGTTGTGTCTGGCAGTACGCCCTGCAGCGGTGGCACAATCATCGCGCCAACGAAGGTGGAGAGTACCAGCAGCACAATCAGCGGCAGGTGGTGGGTAATCCCCTTCCCTGCGTGAGCGTGAATTTGTTCTTTACCGTGGAATACGATGAAAATCATACGGAAGGTATACAGGGAAGTCATGAACGCACCGACCAGACCCGCAACCATCAGATTGATATGACCATTCGCCATGGCACCCGCAAGGATTTCGTCCTTACTGAAGAAGCCCGCGGTGATCAGCGGCAGTGCCGCCAGCGCCGCGCCGCCCACCAGGAAGCAGACATAGACCAGCGGGATGGACTTACGCAGTCCGCCCATCTTGAAGATGTTCTGCTCGTGATGGCAGGCCAGAATCACCGAACCGGATGAGAGGAACAGCAGCGCTTTGAAGAACGCGTGCGTCATCAGGTGGAAAATGGCCGCGTCCCACGCCTGAACGCCCAGCGCGAGGAACATGTAACCAATCTGGCTCATGGTGGAGTACGCGAGAACGCGCTTGATGTCGGTCTGAACCAGCGCGGCAAAGCCTGCCAGCACCAGCGTGACCGCACCGACGATACCCACCAGATGCAGAATTTCCGGGGTCATCAGGAACAGGCCATGAGTACGCGCAATCAGGTAAACACCGGCGGTTACCATGGTCGCGGCGTGGATCAGCGCGGAGACAGGGGTTGGACCCGCCATCGCGTCGGCCAGCCATGTCTGCAGCGGCAGCTGCGCGGATTTACCCACGGCACCACCCAGCAGCATCAGCGTTGCCCACCACAGCATGTTATTGCCTGCCTCGAAGTGTGCTGGCGCCAGTTCCACCATCTCGCGGAAGTTCAGCGTGCCCAGTTCGTTGTAGAGAATGAACAGCGCGAACGCGAGGAAGACGTCACCCACGCGGGTTACGACGAACGCTTTCATGGCCGCTGCGCCATTCTTCGGATCGGTATAGTAGAAACCGATCAGCAGGTAAGAGCACAGGCCCACGCCTTCCCAGCCCAGATACATCAGCAGCAGGTTATCGGCCAGCACCAGAACGACCATGCTGGCAATAAACAGGTTGGTGTAGGCGAAGAAGCGGGAGTAACCCTCTTCACCGCGCATATACCAGGAGGCAAACATGTGGATCAGGAAGCCGACGCCGGTGACCACGGAGAGCATGGTCAGGGAGAGACCATCCAGCACCAGGTTGAAACCGATGTTGAAATCACCGACCGACATCCAGGTCCACAGCGGCACGCTGAAAGGCTGGCGTCCGTTGTTAAAGAAGTCGATACCCGCATACGCTGTGACCAGCGCAGCCAGGCCGACAGAGCCCATGCCAACGGTCGCGGACAGATTCTCAGACCAGCGGCCGCGAGAAAACGCCAGCAGCACGAAGCCAATCAGCGGAAAAATAATGGTTAAGGCAAGCATGTTCATCCACGCAACTCACTTACTGAATCGATGTTCAGATTCTGGCGGCGACGATGGAGCTGCAGCAACAGCGCCAGGCCAATACTCGCTTCAGCAGCCGCGAGGCTGATGGCGAGAATGTACATCACCTGACCATCGGTCTGGCCCCAGTAGCTTCCGGCGACCACGAAGGCCAGCGCGGAGGCGTTAATCATGATTTCCAGGCCGATCAGCATAAACAGCAGATTGCGGCGGATAACCAGACCGGTCAGACCCAGAACGAATAAAATCGCAGCGAGGATCAGTCCATGTGTTAAGGGGATCATGCGCGCTCCTCCGTTTTTCTTTTCGCGCGGTCGTCAGTGCGGTTGCTCAGCACCTCGCCAGCACGCTCTTCGCGGCCAACGTGGAAAGCCACAACCAGGCCTGCCAGCAGCAGCATAGAGGCCAGTTCCACCGCCAGAACGTATGGGCCAAAGAGCGTGATACCCACCTCTTTCGCACCAATTGGCGTGCCGTCGATGCCCTGATCGTTCACGCCCAGAATGGCGTAAACGATCACCACCAGCATGATGGCCGACAAAATTGCCGGGCCAATCCACACCTGCGGTTTCAACCACTGACGTTCCTGCTCAATTTCAGAGCCGCCCAGGTTCAGCATCATCACTACGAACACAAACAGCACCATGATGGCCCCGGCGTAAACGATGATTTCCAGCGCACCGGCGAAGTGCGCGCCCAGCGCGAAGAACACCCCGGAAATAGCCAGCAGCGAAATGATTAAGTACAGCAGCGCATGCACCGGATTGGTGTGCGTAATCACTCGCAGCGTAGCCAGGATGGCGATAAGGCCACAGATATAAAAAGCGAATTCCATTGCCCTCTCCTTACGGTAACAGGCTCTTGACGTCGATAGGCTTAGCTTCGTTCTCTGCTTCGCCCTTATCTTTGCCGTCGATTGCCATACCCGCCATCCGGTAGAAGTTATATTCCGGGTATTTGCCCGGACCGGAAATCAGCAGATCCTCTTTCTCGTACACCAGGTCCTGACGCTTGTACTCACCCAGCTCGAAGTCTGGAGTCAGCTGAATCGCCGTGGTTGGGCACGCTTCTTCACACAGACCGCAGAAAATGCAGCGTGAGAAGTTGATGCGGAAGAACTCAGGGTACCAGCGGCCGTCTACCGTCTCGGCTTTCTGCAGAGAGATACAGCCGACCGGACACGCTACCGCACACAGGTTACAGGCAACGCAGCGCTCGGAGCCGTCAGGGTCGCGCGTCAGCACGATACGGCCACGGTAGCGCGGCGGCAGATATACCGGCTCTTCCGGGTACATCCGGGTTTCGCGTTTAGCAAACGCGTGCAGGCCGATCATCCAGATACTGCGTACCTGGGTACCGAAACCTACCAGTAATTCTTTTAAGGTCATGGTCTATAGCCCCTTATGGCTGCTGCCAGAGAATGACAGCTGCCGTTACCAACAAGTTGACGAGCGTCAGCGGCAGGCACACTTTCCAGCCGAAGGACATTACCTGGTCATAACGTGGACGCGGTAACGCTGCGCGAATCAAAATGAACATCATCATGAAGAACGCGGTTTTCAGCGCGAACCAGATGAACGGCGGTAAGAACGGGCCATGCCAGCCACCAAAGAACAGCGTTACCATCAACGCGGAAATGGTGACGATACCGATGTACTCGCCCACAAAGAACAGACCGAACTTCATGCCGGAATATTCAATGTGGTAACCGTCGGCCAGTTCCTGTTCGGCTTCCGGCTGGTCAAACGGGTGACGGTGACACACGGCCACGCCCGCGATAGCAAAGGTAATAAACCCAAAGAACTGCGGGATAACGTTCCAGATGTCGGCCTGATTGTTGACGATGTCGGTCATGTTGAATGAACCGGCCTGCGCCACCACGCCCATCAGGGAGAGCCCCAGGAACACTTCGTAGCTCAGCGTCTGCGCGGAAGCACGCATCGCGCCCAGCAGCGAGTATTTGTTGTTACTGGACCAGCCTGCGAACAGGACCGCGTAAACCGCGAGACCAGCCATCATCAGGAAGAACAGAATGCCGATGTTCAGGTCAGCGACCACCCAGGTCGGGCTGACCGGAACGATAGCAAACGCCAGCAGCAGCGAGGTGAAGGCGATCATCGGTGCCAGAGTAAAGATCACGCGATCCGAGAAGCGCGGGATCCAGTCCTCTTTAAAGAACATCTTGATCATGTCCGCGACCAGCTGGAGTGAACCCCCCCAGCCCACGCGGTTCGGTCCGTAACGGTTCTGGAACAGACCGAGCAGACGACGTTCACCAAAGCTCATGAACGCGCCGCAGGTGACCACCACCAGCAGGATCACAATCGCTTTCAGAATGCTCAGCAGGATGTCGATAAGATCCGGCGTTAACCAACTCATGCTTTTGCCTCCTGCAGATTATCAAGACGCGCACCCGCCAGAACCGGCGCGATACCAGGCATACCCATCGGCAGACCTACCTGCCCTGCTGTCAGATTTTCAGAAATAATCAGCGGCAGGCTGATGGTCTGGCCGTCATAGCTAAAGGCGATGTTCGCGCCCGCGTTAACGCCAAGCTTCGCGGCATCCGCCGGGTTGAGCTTGATGTAAGGCTGCGGCATACGGGTCTGGAAGACCGGTGAACGCTGGGACAGCTCGTCGCTACCGAACAGGTGGTAGTACGGGGCAATACGCCAGCTACCGTCCTGCGCCTGGAAGCTCGCCGGTACGGTGGTGAAGAAGTCCAGACCGGTTTCGGAAGCTTCAATCAGACGCACGCCCGGATCGCCGTGGCGCAGGGAGCCGCCCACTTCAGCCTGGAACTTGTTCCACGCCTGCGGGGAGTTCCAGCCCGGAGCCCATGCGAACGGGATTTGCGAACGCGGGGCAGAGGGCTGGTTGTTCCCTTCCATGGAGAAGGCGAACATGGTGTCTTTATCCTGCGGCTGGCGCGGTTCGTGCACGCTGATGTTGGCGCGCATGGCGGTACGGCCGCTGTAACGGTGCGGTTCACGCGCCAGCTTCTGGCCGCGGATGCGGAAGCTTGCTTCAGGTGCGGCATCTTTAATGCCTGCCAGCTGAGGCAGTTTTTCCACCACCGCGTCGATAACGTGGTCGAGCTGCGTCCAGTCCACTTCACGGCTCTGCACGGTGCTGTGCAGGGAGTGCAGCCAGCGCCAGCTTTCCAGCATCACGGTGTTGCTGTCGTAGTACGCCGGGTCATAAACCTGGAAGAAACGCTGCGCGCGGCCTTCGTTGTTGATAACGGTACCGTCGCTTTCTGCGAAGCTTGCAGCAGAGAGCACCAGGTGCGCTTTGTCCATGATCGCGGTGCGCTGATGGTCAATGACCATCACCAGCGGCGCTTTGGAGAGCGCGGCGTCAACGCGAGCGGCAGACGCGTGGCGGTGCAGATCGTTTTCCAGCACCACAACGGCGTCAGCGGCACCGGATTCCAGTTCGCTTAACGCTTCTTCCAGCGAGCCGCCGCCAATCATGCCCAGACCGATGCTGTTTACCGCACGGGCAATCATGGTCACGCCGACGTCTGCACCGCGGCCTTTCAGGGCTTTGGCAACGTTCGCGGCGGCCTGAATGATTTCAGCGCTACCGGCGTTGGTTCCGGAGATAATCAGCGGTTTCTTCGCACCTGCGAGGGCCTGAACAATCACGTCGACCTTGTTTTGCAGGTCGCGATCCAGCTCAACGGCCGGTGAGCTGTTGTCCAGCGCGTGGGCAATGGCAAAGCCAAGACGCGCCTGGTCTTCAACCGGCGCGCAGTAGGTCCACGCGGCGATATCGTCCAGACGGGTGTTGTCGACGTTGGTTACAAACAGAGGGTGCTTAGCGCGCTGGCCGATGTTGAGGATCGCCGCAATCTGCCAGTCAGCCACTTTCTGCGCCGCTGCCATTTCACGTGCTTTACCCTTCACCGCCTGACGAACCGCCAGAGCCGCGCGGGCGCCGGTCTGCGTCAGGTCTTCACCCAGCACCAGAACCGCATCATAGGATTCAATTTCGCGCAGCGCAGGGGTATGGATACCGCCTTCACGCAGCACCTTCAACACCAGCTGCAGACGTTCCTGCTCGCCCTGAGCGATGCCGGTGTAGAAGTTTTCCGCTCCAACCAGCTCGCGCAGCGCGAAGTTGCTTTCGATGCTGGCGCGCGGGGAGCCGATACCGATCACTTTCTTCGACTGGCGCAGGATATCTGCCGCGCCCTGCATCGCCTGTTCAGCGTTCAGGGTAATAACGTCGTCGCCACGGCGCTGAACCGGCTGACGCGGACGGTCTTTCAGGTTCACATAGCCATAGCCGAAACGACCGCGGTCGCACAGGAAGTAGTGGTTAACGGTACCGTTGTAACGGTTTTCGATACGACGCAGTTCGCCGTAGCGCTCACCCGGGCTGGTGTTACAGCCGAGGGAACACTGCTGGCAGATGCTTGGCGCAAACTGCATGTCCCATTTACGGTTGTAACGCTCGGAGTGGGTTTTATCCGTGAATACGCCGGTCGGACAGATTTCTACCAGGTTACCGGAGAATTCGCTCTCCAGCACGCCGTCTTCCGGACGGCCGAAGTAGACGTTGTCGTGCGCGCCATAGACGCCCAGATCCTGACCATCCGCATAGTCTTTGTAGTAACGCACGCAGCGGTAGCAGGCGATGCAGCGGTTCATTTCGTGAGAGATGAACGGCCCCAGATCCTGGTTACGGTGGGTACGCTTGGTAAAGCGATAGCGACGGAAGCTGTGACCGGTCATCACGGTCATATCCTGAAGGTGGCAGTTACCGCCCTCTTCACAAACCGGACAGTCGTGCGGGTGGTTGGTCATCAACCACTCCACCACGCTTTCGCGGAACTGTTTGGCTTCTTCGTCATCAATCGAAATAAAAGTGCCTTCGGTGGCTGGCGTCATACAGGACATCACCAGGCGACCACGCGTGTCTTCCGCGTTTTGATATTGCTTCACCGCACACTGGCGGCAAGCACCGACGCTGCCCAGCGCCGGATGCCAGCAAAAGTACGGAATATCGAGGCCAAGAGACAGACAAGCTTCCAGCAGGTTGTCCGCCCCGTTGACTTCGTATTCTTTGCCGTCTACATGAATCGTAGCCATTAGCATGCTTCCAGTTGGCTCAGTCGAAACCGAGCGTTAATCAAAATTCTTGTCGTTACCAGCGCGCTTTCAGCAGGTTCGGCTGAATACCATTGATCGAATGGGTATTGCTGAACGGCTGCTTGATGCCTGCTTCGAATTCGTCGCGGAAATATTTAATCGCGCTCTGCAGCGGCTCGACGGCACCCGGTGCGTGGGCGCAGAAGGTTTTACCTGGCCCTAAGAATCGACACAGTTGCTCAAGCGTCTCGATATCGCCCGGCTGGCCTTCGCCGCGCTCGATGGCGCGCAGGATCTTCACGCTCCACGGCAGACCGTCACGGCACGGTGTACACCAGCCGCAGGACTCACGGGCAAAGAACTCTTCCAGGTTACGTACCAGCGAGACCATGCCGATCTCGTGGTCGACGGCCATCGCCAGCGCCGTACCCAGACGGCTGCCTGCTTTACCAATGCTTTCGAATTCCATCGGCAGGTCAAGGTGGGCTTCGGTCAGGAAGTCTGTCCCTGCCCCACCCGGCTGCCAGGCTTTAAATTTCAGGCCATCGCGCATGCCGCCGGCGTAGTCTTCAAGAATTTCGCGTGCGGTGGTACCGAACGGCAGTTCCCAGACGCCAGGGTTTTTAACGCGACCGGAGAAGCCCATCAGTTTGGTACCGGCATCTTTGCTTGAGGAGATGCCCTGATACCACTCCACGCCGTTGGCGAGGATAGCCGGGACGTTACACAGGGTTTCGACGTTGTTTACGCAGGTCGGTTTACCCCACACGCCGGAGCTTGCCGGGAACGGTGGCTTGGAACGCGGGTTCGCACGGCGGCCTTCCAGGGAGTTAATCAGCGCAGTTTCTTCACCGCAGATGTAACGCCCGGCACCGGTGTGCACGAACAGTTCGAAGTCAAACCCGGTACCCAGGATGTTTTTACCCAGAAGGCCGGCTTCGGTGGCTTCGGCAATCGCGCGACGCAGGTTTTCTGCCGCTTCGATGTACTCACCGCGCAGGAAGATGTAGCCACGGTACGCTTTCAGCGCAAACGCGGAGATCAGCATGCCTTCCACCAGCAGGTGCGGCAGCTGCTCCATCAGCAGGCGGTCTTTATAGGTGCCTGGCTCCATTTCATCGGCGTTACACAGCAGGTAACGGATGTTCATGGATTCGTCTTTTGGCATCAGGCTCCACTTCAGACCAGTGGAGAAGCCCGCACCGCCGCGGCCTTTCAGGCCGGAATCTTTCACCGCATTAACGATGTCGTCCGGCGCCATGCCGCCGAGGGCTTTACGCGCACCGGCATAGCCGTTTTTGCTCTGGTATTCGTCGAGCCATACCGGCTGTTTGTCATCGCGCAGACGCCAGGTCAGCGGATGCGTCTCAGCAGTACGAATTACAGTTTTCATTTGTACTGCTCCAGCAGGTCAGGAATCGCTTCCGGCGTCAGATGGCTGTGAGTGTCCTCATCAATCATCATGGTCGGCCCCTTGTCGCAGTTACCCAGGCAGCAGGTTGGCAGCAGAGTAAAGCGTCCATCGAACGTGGTCTGTCCCGGCTTGATATTGAGCTTTTTCTCAATCGCAGCCTGAATGCCCTGATAGCCGGTAATGTGGCAGACGACGCTGTCACAGTAGCGGATCACATGGCGGCCTACCGGCTGACGGAAGATCTGGCTGTAGAACGTAGCTACGCCCTCTACGTCACTTGCCGGAATGCCCAGCACTTTTGCGATCTCGTAAATCGCCCCATCCGGCACCCAACCACGCTGTTTCTGTACGATTTTCAGCGCTTCAATGGACGCCGCACGCGGGTCTTCGTAGTGGTGCATCTCGTGCTCAATGGCGGCACGCTCTGCTTCACTCAGCTCAAAAGCCTCGGTTTGTGGTTGTTGATTCTCGTGCATAATTAGCGGTCCACATCTGACATAACAAAATCGATACTACCCAGATACACAATCAGGTCAGAGACCAGACTGCCGCGGATGGCGGACGGGATCTGCTGCAGGTGCGCAAAGCTCGGCGTACGCACGCGAGTACGGTAGCTCATGGTGCTGCCGTCACTGGTCAGGTAGTAACTGTTAATACCCTTGGTCGCTTCAATCATCTGGAAGGATTCTTGCGCCGGCATGACCGGACCCCAGGAAACCTGCAGGAAGTGGGTGATCAGGGTTTCGATATGCTGCAGCGTGCGCTCTTTCGGCGGCGGCGTGGTCAGCGGGTGATCCGCCTTGAACGGGCCTTCCGGCATGTTGTTGAGGCACTGCTCAAGGATGCGCAGACTCTGGCGCAGCTCTTCCACTTTCAGCATCACGCGGGTGTAGCAGTCGGAAACACCGCCGCCAACCGGGACTTCAAAGTCGAAGTTCTCGTAGCCAGAGTAAGGACGGGCTTTACGCACGTCGAAATCAATACCGGTCGCACGCAGACCTGCACCTGTGGTACCCCACTCCAGCGCTTCTTTCGCGCCGTAGGCAGCAACGCCCTGGGAACGGCCTTTCAGGATGGTGTTGCGCAGCGCGGCTTTCTCGTAAGACGCCAGACGTTTCGGCATCCAGTCGAGGAATTCACGCAGCAGGCGGTCCCAGCCGCGCGGCAGATCGTGTGCCACACCGCCGATACGGAACCAGGCCGGGTGCATACGGAAGCCGGTAATCGCTTCCACCAGATCGTAGATTTTCTGACGATCGGTAAAGGCGAAGAAGACCGGCGTCATCGCGCCCACGTCCTGAATGAACGTGGAGATGTACAGCAGGTGGCTGTTGATGCGGAACAGTTCTGACAGCATAACGCGAATCACGTTAACGCGATCCGGTACGGTGATGCCTGCCAGTTTCTCAACGGCCAGCACGTATGGCATTTCGTTTACGCAGCCGCCGAGGTACTCGATACGGTCGGTATACGGAATGTAGCTGTGCCAGGACTGACGCTCGCCCATCTTCTCAGCACCGCGGTGGTGGTAGCCGATGTCAGGTACGCAGTCGACAATCTCTTCGCCATCAAGCTGAAGAATAATACGGAATGCACCGTGCGCAGACGGGTGGTTCGGACCGAGGTTGAGGAACATGAAGTCCTCGTTTTCAGTACCGCGCTTCATGCCCCAGTCTTCCGGCTTGAAGGTCAGCGCTTCCATCTCCAGATCCTGCTTGGCTTTGGTCAGCTCAAACGGATCGAATTCGGTCGCACGTGCCGGGTAGTCTTTACGCAGCGGGTGGCCGGTCCAGGTCTGCGGCATCATGATGCGCGTCAGGTGCGGGTGGCCGTCGAAGGTCATGCCGAACATTTCCCAGGTTTCACGCTCATACCAGTTAGCGTTCGGGAAAAGTTTGGTGATCGTCGGCAGATGCATGTCGTTTTCAGACAATGCCACCTTGAGCATGATATCCGTGTTGCGGTCTATTGAGATCAGGTGGTAGAAAACGGAAAAATCCGCAGCAGGGAGACCCTGGCGGTGCGTTCTCAGACGTTCGTCCATGCCGTGTAAGTCAAACAGCATGACGTAAGGTTTTGGCAATTTCTTGAGGAAATCGACAACTTCCAGCAATTGTTCACGCTTCACCCAAACAACGGGTACCCCGGTGCGGGTCGCCTGAACGGTAAAGGCATCCGGCCCAAAACGGTTGCGCAGTTCGCCAATAACGGGGTCATCAAGATGATCCCGGGTCTGCCAGGCGGCTTCTTGCGCGGTTAAGTCGGTCATATTGTTCACCATTGCAAATGGTCCGTGGTGACTGTTAAGCCTGGCTTCGCGCTATTTGAGTAGTGATATGCGAAGGTTTTCTCCAGGCCTACAGGCGCAAATTAAATTTCGTCAGGCGTACGCAGGTTGGTGACGGCAATACGTTCACCACGTTTACGCTCGCGCTCGGACTGCATGTTCGCGCGATAGACACCCTGATCGCCAACAACCCATGAGAGTGGGCGACGTTCTTTACCGATAGACTCCTGCAGCAGCATCAGCGCCTGCATATAGGCTTCTGGGCGCGGCGGGCAGCCCGGGATGTAAACATCCACCGGAATGAACTTATCAACGCCCTGTACAACGGAATAAATGTCGTACATACCGCCGGAGTTTGCACATGCGCCCATGGAAATAACCCATTTTGGCTCCAGCATCTGGTCATACAGACGCTGAATAACAGGTGCCATTTTGGTAAAGCAGGTACCGGCCACCACCATCAGGTCAGCCTGACGCGGGGAAGCACGCAGTACCTCGGCCCCAAAACGCGCAACGTCATGCACCGCAGTGAATGACGTCACCATTTCAACGTAGCAGCAAGAAAGGCCAAAGTTGTATGGCCAGATGGAGTTCTTACGACCCCAGTTGACCATATCGTGCATGGCATGTTCGAGTTTGCCCATGTACACGCTTTTGTTGACTTCTTGCTCCAGGGGGTCGGTTACGATCTCCTGTTTTTGCAGGGGGTAACGGTCATTCTCACCGTTAGGATCTATGCGGGTGAGCGTATAATCCATCTTATTGCCTCGCTGTTACTGCTGACGATTAGAGATACTGTTTTCCGGGTTGATGTGTTCACGACGTGAACGCGCAGGCGTCCAGTCAAGCGCGCCAATACGCACCAGATAAACCAGACCGGCCAGTAGCACTAAAATGAAAATTGCGGCCTCGACAAAGCCCACCCAACCACTTTCGCGAATGGAGGTCGACCATGCGAACAGGTAGAGCGCTTCCACGTCAAAGATGACGAAGAACATCGCTACCAGATAGAACTTGGCAGACAGGCGTAAGCGAGCGGAACCTACTGAATCAATACCTGATTCGAAAGGTGTGTTTTTGTGCCTTGCACGGGCGCGACCGCCCAGGAACCAGCCGCCGACTAACATCAGGCAGCACAGGCCAATGGCTACAATAAGAAAGATTGCGAATGCCCAGTGATGAGCGATGACTTCTGTGGATGTTGACATACTCATTGCTTACTCATCAAAAGTGATACCGACGACACTGCTCTTGCTGGCAGATGGGCATCACATCGATTCATGGGGAGGAACAAATAACCTTACACTAACTGTCTGAAATGAGACGTAGACAGCAAAATGATGGGGTTTTTTACTCCTTTCTATAACCTATTGTCAACTTTAACAAAGGTTTCTTCACATTAAATTACATCGAGCGATTCTCATTAACATTTGGTGCCCTTTAACCCTGGTGGTTACCTGACTTTTCGTCAAATGCATGTTGTTGAATCGTGTCCGTTTTGGAAGTAAAAAAAATAACCCTCCTATTTTGACAGGATTTGCCAACGATTCCTCCCCCCAAATAGGAGTATTTTCTTGATCTGAGACACGCTTTTGTTAATTCACCCAAAAAACCGGCAACATATTTGCTGCTTTTTTAACATCAAGGGGTTATGGATGAAGTTAGAACGGAAAGTGAACAATATTTAAGCAGAAGCATTTATTCCCTTGATATGTATGTTTTATTTATGAAAACCCTGTAACGAAAGAGGATAATAATGGCAAAAAAAAGCCACTGCGTGCGAAAACGGCACGAGTGGCTTTTTTTTACACTTACAATTTGTTACCAGAATTTTGAGCTTTTGATCACTCAAAGTCACCTTCAACGATCAGGGAATCATCCCCCCCTTCGGAGGTAACATGCTCGAACTGCCATGGGTTATGGTAATTTTCCATTGCCTCAAACACCACCTTCGCCAGCTCGTTATGACTGGACGCGTTATGGCAAAGCAGATACTCGGTATCCGGCAGCGCTGGGAGACCATCAGATTTACCGAGAACGCGCAGATCGGGGCTCATCATCTCTACCGGACGGGCCGTTACGCCAAGACCCGCTTTCACGGCGGCACGCACCGCGGGCAGCGTGGACGCTACATAGGCCAGACGCCACGGAATGTTGGCTTCATTTAACGCCGTAAGCACCATATCCCGGAAAGGACTCGGATCGTCCAGTAAAACCAGCGGTACGGGTTCCCCTTTTTGCAACACGTATTCCGCTGCGCAATACCAGTGCGTTGGCGATGTGCGCAAGGTCAGACAATCAAACTGTCCGGGACGATGCGTCGTGACCACCAGGTCGACCTTGTTCTCATTTAACATCTCAACCATAAAGGCATTACGCTTTACGCTCACATCCAGCGCAAGCTTCGGATAAACCGAGCTAATTCGGTTGAGAAGAAACGGCAATATTGTATCCGCTGACTCATCAGATGCCCCTAAGGTTAACACCCCTTGAAGGTTGCTAAACATTAATGACATACATGCTTCATCATTAAAGCGAAGAATTTTCCTGGCATAACCCAGTAGCTGAATACCGTGTTCCGTTAAGAGCTTATTACGCCCGTGACGGGCAAAAAGCTCTTTCCCAACCAGTTGCTCCAGCCGCTGCATTTGCTGGCTAACGGCGGACTGAGTTCGGCAGACGGCGGCAGCAGCTGCTGCAAAAGTGTTGAGATCGGCGACCGCAACAAACGTTCTCAGCAGATCGAGGTCGAGATTCATTATCGGACGATTTGCATTTATCATATCTATTCACTTTCAGGTTGCTCGTGCGGAGCTGCCCGGGTTGAAGCTGTGTGTAACAGTTAAGCAATTCCTTCTGAAGGTTTTCCCTCGCATCCCGGCCCGGCAGACTGCCTGACAGATAGTTATTGTGCTGCTTTATATCAACAGTCAGAAAGCACGTTTCATGACGTTATTTTTATTCTCTTAAACGTTCAGGATATTTAGATGTTCGCAGGGTTATGTAAATTACATTAAAGGCGTAACACTTTTTCTGCCATCTTTTTCGCAGCGCTGTCAACGTAGCAGGAGATGTTTGACACATTCCAGCCAGAGATAACTCCAACAATAACAATCAATTAAATCGAAAAATCAGTTTCAAAAATGCAAAACCACTGCATCTTTCTACTGCTTTCCGTATAGACATCTTAACCCAAATCCACTTTATTTATAAGTCTTATTGCAATATTCAGGATTAAAGAGGTTTGTTAAGCTTCTAAACTAATTTTTTTAGAATTAACTAAAGTTGCATTTTGTTGGTTAATAATAAATAAATTTTAATTTAGATTATGGTCATTCATTAATAACACTTAAC